>CATLIJ010000253.1 GCA_949948825.1 uncultured Clostridiaceae bacterium | reverse complement strand
AACCTTTCATATCCTTTCGAAGCCCTTCAAGAGGAATCACCTGCCGGTATACCCCGGACTGCTTCTGGCACTCATATTCTGCTCTGGCGCCAAGTAAAATCGCCTCGTCTGTGAGAACTGCCCGAACCATCCATGTGTCCTCTTTCAGGAGATTCATATGAGTAACCTCCGGCGGAAGCGTTTTGCTGGTTCGCGGAGCCCGGATCTGAAGCCTATCACCCATGGCCAGACTTTGCTCCTCCTGGTCAAATTCTCCCTCAAACCAAAAGCTCCCCCAGGCAATAGAAAGCCGTTCCTCACCGGTTGCGGTTCTTCCTGCCAAAACCTCCACCTCTGTCACAGTTCCCTTCTGCTCTGCCACTGCCTGTCCCTCCTTCTCCATCAGAACAGCCAGATTCTTTAACTCTCTTTTCTTTGCCTCCATCTCCAGCTGGATTTCCTGACAGGCAAGCTGGGACAGCCGTCTTTGCTGCTCCCGGTTCAACCGTGCATGTTCATCCCTCCGGACCGCAATCTCCAATTCCCATCTGGCCCGCTCCACCTTTTTTTCCTTCTCTGCCAGCTTTCTCTCTTCCTCCTCCCTGCGCTCCTCTTGCTGTCTGACTTCATTTTCATAGGTCTCCAAAAGAGCCAGCTGGGAACTGGTCTCCCCGGACCGAATCCGCTCATTTCTCACATCCAGCCAGTCCAGCTCCATCTCCATATGATCCATCCGACCCTCCCATTCCTCCTTCTGTTCCTCCAAATCCTCCTTTGCCTGATCCAGCTCCCGCTGTTTTTTCCCAATCTCCTTCTCCCCGGCCTCCTCCTCCAAAAGCTGTCTCAAATCTTCCTCCAGCTCCTCCACTTTTCTTCTTGCTGACCTCAAGTCCGAACTTCTGGAATTTCTCGCCATATCAAGCTCCTGGCTGGCTGCCTCCTCCTGCTGCTCCTGCTCCTCCCACAGCTCCTCTGTGGTCAGACGCCGTTTTCTCTCATACTCCTGCTCCAGCCGTTTTAAATCCTCTTCCTGACCAAGCTTAAATTGTTCATAGTCCTGCTGACCCTCAAAAAGCTCCCGCTCTGCCAGCTTTAGCTCCCATGCTGCCAGCTCCTCCTCTGTCACGGAAGCATACGATTCTTTAGACACAGCCTCTCTCTCAAGTTCCAGCATAAGCTTTTGAAGCTCTGCCTCAAGCTTCTTCTGCTCCTCCTCTATGGACGTCAGATCATAGGAAAAAAGCACTTCCCCTTCCTCCACCTGTTTTCCCGGCATGACTTCCACAGACCCAATGCGCAGCCCAGGATAAACACGGGTAAAAAACAGCTCCTTTTCCCTCACGGTTCCGATTCCTGTAAAGCTTGTCTCCACCGCTTTCTCCTTCACCCAGGCTGTTGTCACCTTTGGCACTGTCACACTGTCATAAATCCGGGACCCAATGGTGCAGAGAGCCATAAACAGAAAAAACACTGCCAAAAGCTTCTGCTGCCATAAAATTTTTCCTCCTGACCGGCTCTTTCCCATCCCTCTACTCCTTTACCCCGGAAGCTGCTATCCCCTGTTCCAGCTTTCCTTCTCCGTTTAAGTACAAAAGCACTGGCGGCAGCAGCATCACCATGCCTGCGGCAAATGCAACAGCAGCCTTATCCTGAACCAAATCCGGCAGATACAGAGACAATGGCCACAACTGAATGTCCTTCAAATATGCCATAGGCTGTTCCAGGGCATTCCATCCATCAATAAATCCCAGTACCATGGCAGTTACAATTCCCGGATACCCGGCAGGAATGCCCACCAGAAAAAATGTCTGGATCTCTCCGGCCCCGTCCAGATAAGCTGCCTCCAAAAGGGCATTTGGAACCGTCTCAAAAGACCGGGTCATAATAAAAACCGGAAAAGCAGACCAGATTCCTGGCAGAATCAAAGAAAGGTGGGAATTTAAAATCCCCATTTGCTCCAAAACCAGGTAATTGGATACACAAGTCACCTGAAAAGGCAGAGCCAGCAAAAGAAGATAAAACCCAAACAGCACTTTTCTTCCAGGAAATTCAAACCGGGCAAAGGCCCATGCTGCGGGCGCTCCCACCAGAAGCTGTCCAAGCAGCATGGGAAATACCTGAATGCAGGAATTCCAGAACATTACAAAAAATCCCGGCGACTGAAAAAGCAGCTCCACAAAAGCCTTCAAAGTAGGATAAGAAGGAACAAGAGCAGCCCGAACCGGCGCTTTGCCAATGCCAAGAGGCGACAAATACCGCCAGAACAGCTCATCCTCTGGCATAAAGGAGGCAGCTGTCATCAAAAGAAAAGGAAACCACACAGTGAGACAGGCAAAAGTCAACAGGCCATACCGAAACCAGACATTTTTTTTACGATTTCTCTTTCCGTTTAACGACATCCCATTATCCTCCTGCTCCCTTTGACTCCCGCTGCCCAAATCCCAAAGCAGCCAAATACTGCTGCCACCAGAATCACTGCCGCTGTACTCATTTTCTGCACATCCAAAGTGAGAAACCAATGGCTGAAAAGATGGGGAATCAGGTAAATGGACTGGTCCGGATAGCTGCCTGCCAGCAGATATGCTTCCCGGTAGACCCGAAAAGAATTGACCACAGAAAGCGCCAGTACAAGTCCCATGGTTCCTCTCAAAGAGGGCAGAGTAATATAACGAATCCGGGCCAGACTCCCGGCCCCGTCCACCCGGGCCGCATCATAAAGGCTTTTTGGTATGGCGCTCATTCCGGCCAGCCATAAAAGCAGATCATATCCAGTATTTTTCCACACATAAGTCAGCGCCAGCGCCCAAAATGCCGTTTCTCCATAAACCCAGTCTGTCTCCCATGTCTCCCTGGTCATCCAGGCTAATAACTGATTCAAAATCCCCTCCGGACACAGAAAAATCCTCCACACCAGAGCCATGGCAGCTGCCGGAATTACCATGGGAAGGGTCAGGCTGATCTGGAACATCCGTCTCCCTTTTCCAGCTCCATACACCAACAGAGCCAGAAAAAAAGACACAAAGAGCAAGAGAGGAATGGCAACCGCCAAAAAGTGAAGCGTATTCCCTGCTGCCAGCCGGAAAGCCCCGTTTTTCCACACTGCCTGAAAATTTGCTGCTCCCACAAATTTCTGCCCCAAAGCGTCCAGAAAAGAACGGCGGAGCACATCTCCAAAGGGAATCCCCCAAAATACAGCCACTCCCAAAAAACCGGGCGTCAAAAACAGTCCTGCCGTCCAGAGCCTCTTTTGTCTCCTTTTTTTCATTTATCTACTCCTGCTCTGCCTGATACAAGGTAATCTGCCGCAAAATAGCGTCTGCTGTCCGTTCTGCTGAATCCCTTCCGTTGAGATAATTCATGGCGCCGCGGACAATCATGTTCATTATGGTCTCATCCACCTGAACCGGAACTGACACTGTTCCAATCAACTCATAGATCTCCCTTCTCTTCGGTTCCTCTGGCCAGCTTCCGGATATCGAATAGTCTCCATAACCAGAGCTGATGGAAAAATTCTCCTTATCCGAAGCGCAGTTTAACTGCTGTGCCTGAATTCCCACAGGAAATCCGTCATAAAGCTCCTCTTTTTGGACCTCAGTGGAAAACAGTTCCCGCACAAACTCTCTGGCCAGCTCCGGATTTTCAGTCTTCTGGTTCACCCCTGCCATAACCTGAGGGAAATAAATCCCATGAATGGTATCTTTTCGGACTTCCGGATGCCTTTCCAAAACCGCCTCCCAAAGCACACAGTCAAACATTCCGCCAAGGTTATTGATACCGCAGGCTGCCTTTCCCTGATCAAAAATATGGTCTGTGCCAATGATGCCATAAGGCTCCACATAATTGCTGATACAAAGCTTTTCCATCTCTTCCTCAGTAAACATTTCTTTGGAACCGTTTTTGTCCCCAAGAGCCTTAACGGTTTCCAGATACTTCACCAACGCCTCCTTTGTCACAGACCCATCTCCCGGACCAAACAATTCTGCCTCCTGTACATGAGCCACCATGCGGAGCAGATTCTCATAAACGCCTGTTGCTATCAAGGGCGTATCCCCCTCATAGCCAGCCATGTCAGACAATCCGGAAAATGCCTGGATTGCCGGGTCCTGTCCCATAATCACTGGCACCAGGATTCTGGCAGGCATCTGATAAATAGCCCCATCTTCTCTGGTAAATCCCAAAACCACCTGTTCCATAATCGGGTC
>CATLIJ010000252.1 GCA_949948825.1 uncultured Clostridiaceae bacterium | reverse complement strand
GACAACAGGAAATCATCCGGGAGTTCTGATACTGCTTTCAATGCAGGATTCTCCGATGTATAGGCCAAAATATATTCCTGTTTTCTGCCCATCAGCTCCTCTCTTTCCCCTTCACACCCAGTCAGTTCCTCCTCATATCGCTTCTTCATATAGAGATATTCGTCCTGGTCAAGAACCCCTTCCTTCCAATCCTGATAGAGCGCTGCCATTTTCTGCACAAGACGGTTCCGTTTATCCTCTGTTTCTCTAAGGGTCTGTTCAAATCGGAACAACTCCCTTGCTTCCTCCTGCTCCCTGCTATGGAGCCATTCTTTGACCTGGCAGGCCGCCTCAATCTGTCTCCGGATCAGACAGCCAAGCATCTCAAACAGCTCCTGCTCCGGTAAAAACTTGCGGCTGCACTGTCCCGTTTTTTCATGCATATCACAGACATACCGATACTTATCTTTACATGACTTGATATGCTTCCTTACCATAGCCCTTTTACAATCACCACAAAACACTTTTCCCTTCAAAATACCGCTGTTTTCTGATTTCCCAGCCAGTCTCCGATTCTCTTGTATCATTTTCTCATACCGCCTATGCCTGTCCATACGGATTTCCTGCACTCGGTCAAACTGCTCTTTCGATATGATTGCTTCATGAGTTCCTGAAACAATATCCCTCTCACTCATAGGAACCACTTCTTTCTTTCCTTTTATTTCCTTACTTCTCCTTGCTCCCTGAACCATATCCCCTATGTAAACACGGCTGGTCAAAATACCCGCTATGGTCTGCGGATACCAGCCAGATGTGTTGGCATACTTGGCATTTTTTACAATTCCCTTCTCATATTTATACCTGGCCGGACAAAGAACCTTACGTTCATTGAGATACTTTGCTATGGCAGAATCACTGTATCCCTTCTCACACAAATCAAAAATGGTTTTCACATGAACCGCTGCCTCCGGGTCCACTCCAATCACATGTTTATCCGATGTTTTTTCATATCCATACATGGCATAGGCGCCCAAAAAACATCCTTTTTTCCTCAATACCTTTTTTGCGGAACGCTCCTTTTTAGAAATATCCCTGGCATAGTTCTCATTCATGATATTCTTAAGAGGAATCAGGTAGGACAACTGGGCCGGAGTAGCTGTCAGTGTATCAAAGCCATCTGTAACCGCAATAAACCGAACATTCAGAAAAGGAAACACATGCTCAATATAATGCCCTGCTTCCAGATAATTTCTTCCGAAGCGTGACAGATCTTTTACTATAATACAGTTGATCCGCCCACTTCTTACCTCATCCATCATCTGCTCAAATCCGCTTCTCCTAAAATTCGTTCCTGTCTTTCCATCATCGGTAAACGTGGAAATCAGGCGGAGATCAGGCTTGTTTTTAATAAAATCCTTCAACAAAGCGAACTGATTCTCAATGGATTCACTGTCCCTGTCCTTCGCCTCTTTATCCGATAATCTCAAATAGAATCCCACCTGATAACCAATGGTTTTGCTAAAACTTTCCCTGGTTTGAACGCCGCTTTCCTTTCTACTTTTTCTGGCCATCCTGGTCCTCCCCTTTGCGCTCATGATTTTGATACTCCTGATATATTGCTGCGGTCTGCAAAGCCATTTCGTAATCGTATTGGAATCGAAACACGATCTTTATGCGGCCTTTTTCAAAAACCTTTATCTTCTCCACCAGCTTCAAAATAATGTCTCTGGACAGAGAATGGAGATTCTGGTACTGTAAAAAGGATTCCATCCACTCACTTTTTCGGATATTTTCTATTTTGCACAATTCCTGCTCTTCCTTCAGGCGGGCCTTCTTTTTCTCCAGTTCACCCATCTGCTTTGTATAGATTTGTTTCAGTTCAAAATACTCATCCTTATCAATGACGCCATCGGTCAAATCCTCATATAAAGAAACCTTTAAGTTTTGTATCCGGACAATCTCCTCATTTATTTTTAACATCCGGATGTCAAGTTTCTTCGTCTCCTGTCTGAAATTGGGCGTGTTTTCCAGGATTGTCAACACCTGCTTTAAATTGATTAATGCGGAAATAAGGTTATTTAAAGCAATCAGGACCACCTTTTCCAGCTCCCCTTCACGAATCATATGACTGGTACAGCATTTGTCCTTCTTATAACCAGAGCACACATAATAAGGATATTTTCTTGGTTTTCCCTCCGAATCCTTTCCAGCACTTACCAGCTTCCGAACCATGGCGGCCTTGCAATCTCCGCATTCCAACATCCCCGAAAATAAATACACCCTTGCTTTTCCCGGAGATATCCTGGTATCCATTTTCATCAGGTTCTGTACGGTCTGAAAGTCTTCCTCTGTGATAATGGCTTCATGCATATCCCTCACAATCACCCACTCATCCGGATTCTTTTCAATCACCTTTTTTACTTTGTGGTTGGGGGTGGTCCTTTTCCCCTGGACCACCCACCCCAGATAAGTCTGATTCGATAAAATCCGTCCAATGGCAACCGGACTCCACATAGCCTGCTTCTCCACATGAAATCCACTTTGATACCGAAGGCCAAGAGACCGTTTATACTCTGCCGGCGATAAGACTCCCTGTTCATTTAGTCTCTCTGCTATTTTTTCATTACTCATACCAGAGAGCCGCCATTTAAAAATATCTCTCACCACAGCAGCCGCATATTCATCCACCACCAACTGATTTTTATTTTCAGGATTCTTTTTGTATCCGTACACAGCAAAAGAGCCGATAAACTCTCCTCTCTTCCGTTTTATTTCAAACTGGCTCCTTACCTTTACAGAAAGGTCTCTGCTGTAGGAATCATTCATCAGGTTCTTAAAGGGCAGCATAATACTGTCCTCCACATCATTTCCTTTCGCGCTGTCATAATTGTCATTTACCGCAATAAAGCGCACACCCAAATAAGGGAAGATTTTTTGAATAAACCTTCCCACCTCAATGTAATTCCTTCCGAAGCGTGATAAATCCTTGACAATAATACAGTTTGTCTTCCCCGCCTTTACATCTTCCATCATCTGTTTAAAGGCAGGACGTTCAAAATCCACGCCGCTAAAACCGTCATCCACTCTCTCCTCACAAAGAATGATCTCCGGTTTGTCCTTTACATAATCCTCTATTAAGCTTCTCTGGTTGCTGATACTGTTGCTTTCCCCTTTGCCTGAAACGGCAAGATCTCCATCGTCATTTGAAATGCGATAATACGGAGTGGCGTAAAAAACACCTTCTGAATAACCACGCAAAAAACTCACTCTCCTGACATAATCAATTAAGTCAGAAAACTGATTGCCTGGTTGATAAGCTTTTCTGATTTTATTCCTGAAACTATTGTAACAATTTTTGAAGGATTTGTCCAGATACTTTTAGCTTATCTGGCTTTCAATAAATTCCTTCAGGCAATCGTTAATGGTTTTATCAGTATCGCTGTATTCGACCTGGACAATCAGCTTCCCACAACGGAAAAAATAGGGATTCTTAATCTGCCTTACAAATTCCATCATTCGTTCTTCCACTGGCAAATCCGTATTTATTTTCACGTTCTCTATATGTTCTAATGTATCCGGCCTAATCGTCCTGATATCTAAATTTTTTAAATCTGCTGTATGAGCTGCTGCTACCATAGCATTCCTCCCTTAGACTATCTAAGCATACGTTTGTGTCATATATCTGAATATAGGAAGCCTGTTTTCTCTAAATATATACAAACAGCGCTTTGTCCTATTCTCTCCAAAGCAAATCTCTGTGCCGTATTTTCCCGTCCCCAGCACCGGAGTTGTCCTGCCCGTTTGCAAAACGGCTTAAACCAGGCCGGATCTTGCCATCACGGCTTCGTCTCCCCTCCTTCGGTGAGGGGCAGTCCCCACAAGTCTCCGGCAGATTCTTTTCTTCGCACAGCTTTGAAGGCAAATCCGGTTAAAAATGTTATTGACTTAATACATTCTGCCAGATACCTGTCGACAGCCATCAGGCCCTTGCCAGAGCCTATTTTGAGTGGATATTCATCGCGGCAGCGAAATCCCTGCCATAGCGTATCCCCCGCATGCTCAGAATCTGCCTGCGTTACAGAACAACTGAACCTATTCTGCTGTCAAGGTACACTGGCTTTCGGCCTTTCATAAAATAAATAGGATTCTCATAAGACTTTTTTGGAATTTTTCTCAGATAATTTCAGATTCATTTACGACCAGAGATCAGCTTTCGTA
>CATLIJ010000251.1 GCA_949948825.1 uncultured Clostridiaceae bacterium | reverse complement strand
CATTAATCATATTGGCCAGATCCGAGCCTACTGCTCCGGAGGTAGCCAGGGCAATAGCATCCAAATCCACAGTATCATCCAGAGAAACATTCTTGGCATGAACCTTTAAAATCTCCACTCTTCCCTTTAAATCCGGCTTATCCACAATGATTCTCCGGTCAAACCGCCCCGGACGGAGAAGAGCCGGGTCCAGAATCTCCGGACGGTTGGTGGCAGCCAGAATCAAAAGGCCCTTGGAGGAGTCCACACCATCCATCTCAGACAAAAGCTGGTTTAAGGTCTGCTGCTGCTCCGATTCCCCGCCGCCTCCATAGCTGCTGCGGCTGCGCCCAATGGAGTCCACCTCATCAATAAAGATGATACAAGGGGATGTCTGCTGAGCCTGCTTAAACAGATCCCGGACTCTGGACGCACCCACGCCCACATACATTTCCATAAAGTCTGAACCGGACAAAAAGTAAAACGGCACCCCTGCTTCTCCGGCCACAGCCCTGGCTAACAGCGTCTTTCCGGTTCCAGGAGGTCCCACCAGCAAAGCTCCCTTTGGCAGCCGCGCTCCAATGTGGGTATATTTTCCAGGATTCTGTAAAAAGTCCACCAGCTCTACCAGAGATTCCTTGGCTTCATCCTCTCCGGCCACATCTGCAAAAGTAATGCCTGTGTCCTTCTGCATATACATCTTGGCAGTGCTTTTCCCCACTCCCATGATTCCGCCCCCCATGCGCTTCATCATGAAATTCATAAACACTACAATAATCACAAAAGGAATCACAAAGCTTAAAATACTTTCCAGCAGCACGCTGCTGTCCTGCAGCTCCTGCCTGATCTCCACCCCATGGTCCAGAAGACGGCTGGTAAAATCCCAGTCCGAGCTCATCCGGATTACATAATACTGTTTGGCCGGATTCTTGTCATTAACACTCTCCTTGTACTTAATATCCAGCACAGAGCTTTTCACCAGGACCGACTCCACAATGCCGGCCTCCACCTCTTCTACAAATTCATTGTAGGTAATCTCCTCCCGCCCCTCTGTCACCATAATGCTGCGCATCACGTACACAGCAACCAGGGTAATAATGGCAGCGATCAGCATAACCATAATCTGGCTCTGCGGCCCCTGGTTTTTATTGTTGTTGCCGCCATTGTTAGGCGGCTGGTGATTGTTGTTCTCCATTCCTTATTCTTTCTCCTATTCCTGTTAAGAACTGGATAAACGCCGTGTCTCCTTCACCGCCCTTATCCAGATTCCTTCCTCCCTGAAACCGTTCTCCGGTTCCGGCAGCTCTGCCAAAATATGCACAGCTATTCTCCATTATACTAATTCCCTCTGCAGAAATCAAGGAAACCTCTTATAAAAAATCTATGAAATTTAAAAAAGTTCTGGATTTTAAGGAAATCCGGTTGTATAATATAGCGGTATTTTTTTAACGATTTGCTGTTTCCAGTTCTTATTTAAGAAGGAGGTTTCCCTTTATGTCTGTAAAATATGTCTTCGTCACCGGCGGCGTTGTATCCGGCCTTGGAAAAGGCATTACTGCCGCCTCATTAGGCCGCCTGCTAAAAGCAAGAGGCTATCAGGTCACTATGCAGAAATTTGACCCTTACATTAACATTGACCCAGGAACCATGAACCCGGTTCAGCACGGCGAAGTATTCGTTACAGACGACGGTGCGGAGACCGACCTGGACCTGGGACATTATGAACGATTCATTGACGAAAGTCTCACTAAAAATTCCAATGTGACCACTGGAAAAGTCTACTGGAGCGTGCTTCAGAAAGAACGGCGCGGCGACTTCAGGGGCGGTACGGTCCAGGTCATTCCTCATATCACCAATGAAATCAAAAGCCGATTCCATCGAAATTTTACAACAGAAAATACAGAAATTGCCATCATTGAAGTGGGCGGCACAGTAGGTGATATTGAAAGCCAGCCTTTTCTGGAAGCCATCCGCCAGTTTCAGCATGAGGTGGGACATGAAAATGCCATTCTGATTCATGTGACCCTGATTCCTTATCTGAAAGCTTCCGGAGAGCTCAAGACAAAGCCCACCCAGGCAAGTGTCAAGGATTTGCAGGGAATGGGAATCTGGCCGGACATTCTGGTGTGCCGTAGCGAACACCCTCTGGATTCCTCCATTCGGGACAAGATTGCTCTGTTTTGCAATGTACCCAAAAGCCATGTGCTGCAGAATCTGGATGTGGAGGTTCTCTATGAGGCCCCTCTGGCCATGGAGGAGGAGCATCTGGCCCAGGTCGCCTGTAAATGCCTGCATCTGGACTGTCCTGACCCGGATCTGGAGGACTGGCGCGCCATGATTGATGCCTGGAAGCATCCCAGGCATCAGGTCACGATTGCTCTGGTGGGAAAATATACCCAGCTTCACGATGCCTATATCTCTGTGGTGGAGGCTTTAAAGCATGGAGGCGTGGCTAACCGGGCCAGCGTTAAAATCCTCTGGATTGACTCTGAAATCGTGACATGGGAAAATGCAAACCAGCTCTTATCCGACGCAGCAGGCATTCTGGTTCCCGGCGGCTTTGGAGACCGGGGAATCGACGGCAAGCTTTTTGCCATCCGCTATGCCAGAGAAAACAATATCCCCTTCCTGGGACTGTGCCTGGGAATGCAGCTGGCCATAGTGGAATTTGCCCGCAATGTCATAGGCTATGAGGATGCTCACAGCACAGAACTCAACCCCTCCACCACTCATCCGGTCATTCATCTCATGCCGGATCAGGACGGAGTGGAGGATATTGGAGGCACCCTGCGTCTTGGCTCTTATCCCTGTGTCCTGGACCCGTCCTCCAAAGCCTATGAGCTGTACGGCACAGAAAACATTCAGGAACGCCACCGGCACCGGTATGAGGTAAACAATGATTTCCGGAATGTGCTTACCAAACATGGCATGAAGCTTTCCGGCAAATCCCCAGATGGCCGTATTGTGGAAATGATTGAATTGCCTTCCCACCCATGGTTTCTGGCTACTCAGGCCCATCCGGAATTAAAATCCCGCCCCAACCGCCCTCATCCGCTGTTTTTGGGGTTTATCCGCGCTGCTTTGGAGAAAAGCACAGAAAAAGCCGCAGCAGAATAATATTTTAAATTTGCTCCCAGTTGTTTCCGCTCATAAAATCCTGCTTGTTTTTTATACTATCATTGCAGCAACCAATCTAAAAAATTTATTCATACCTGTGATATGAACAAAGCGAAAGGAGCAACTGGCATGAAACCACCAAAAAATCCAAACACTCCCGTCAACGACCCCTATGGCTGTGATGACCCGGACACTTTAAATGTAAAAGCCTGCTCTGCCATGGACTGTACTGGTCTGATTCCCTCTCTCCCCCAATCCGACTCAGAGCTGGAATCCTATGCTGAGGTCTATCACTATCCGGCAGATGTTTTCAAAGATTAAAGTACTGACATATCCATTTAGACAATTCAAAGAAGGAGAAAGCGCACACAGCGTTCTCTCCTTCTTCTGGTGATACATTTTTTTCCTAAATGAAATGCCAAACAGCTTTTCATCCATTTAATAGCTTCCCCGCCGCAAGAGCTTTTTAAGAGCAGCAAAAGTAGCTTTCTCCCCCTTATCCCGCAGCATCTTTAAAATCTTCTCCAAAAGCCTCATGGTCTCCGGGTGCATGGCTCCATCCAGATAAGGCCGCTCCCGCTGATAATACTCCCATGCTGCCCCGTCCGTATAATCCTTTCCCCGGTAAACCTTACTGGCAGCAATCCGGTCCATCACCATCTCCACCACATAGTTCAGGGGCATCTTACAGCCTGTCATTCCCCCGCTGGCCTTGGAAAAATCCAGCCAATACTCAAAATGATGCTTATTCCTTCCCTTGTGATGCAACCAGGCGCCGGAATATCCAAACAGCTCCCTCTCCACTGCATTCGGGCTTCTGTCCCCCTGATAATAACGAACTCCGGTCAAAAATTCTGACGGCGTATACTTGGACAAATCATGGAAAAGCCCCTGCCGATACAGCCCAACCTTAAAACAATGCACCATCACCAAAAGCTTATGCTCTGAAATCGTCAAAAAATGGCGCCAAACATTTCCCAACTTCATGCTATCCCTGCCTCCCAGCCAAATATTTTCCAAACAGTTATAGTCAGCTTTTTTCATTCTACCACAACTTCAGCCCAAACACCATCCTTTTTTGTTACATTGCCTTGTGAACTATAAAGATGTTACTGT
>CATLIJ010000250.1 GCA_949948825.1 uncultured Clostridiaceae bacterium | reverse complement strand
ATTCATAATCAGCAGGATCAGCACCGGATTGCTGGTCAGTCCCAGTAAAGCCTGGGATATGGCCTGGGGAATCTGAGTGAAGGCCATCACCCATCCCATAATGTTGGATACGCCGATGAGAAACACGATCATGCCGCTCATTTTTGTGCTGTCTACCAGAATCCGCCAGAAGGATTTCCAGGAAATGCTCCGGTAACAGATGCTTAAAATCAGGGCATAGACCACAGCGATGGCAGAGCCTTCTGTAGCCGTAAAGATGCCTGCAATGATGCCGCCAATCACTACAATAATCAGAGACAAAGCCGGAATCGCCTGAAGAGTTGCATGGAGCAGATGCCCCCAGCTGAATTTGCCGGCAGTCCCCTTATACCCTTTTTGCCTTGCGATGATCACAGCTACAGCGATACAGCACACAGCCCAGATAACGCCGGGGAGATAACCAGCAAGGAACAAGGCAGCCACAGAGGTTCCGCCGGATACCAGGGAGTAGGTAATCAGGGCGTTGGAGGGAGGAATCAAAAGGCCGGAGGGGGCAGAAGCGCCGTTGGTGGCAGCGCACAATGCCATATCGTAGCCCTGCGCCTCCTCTCCTTCCCGCACCATGCTTCCCACAGCAGCAGCAGCTGCAGCTGCAGAGCCGGAGATAGCGCCAAAAAGTGCATTGGCCCCCACGTTTGTCACCAGAAGAGAACCAGGAAGCTTTCCCAAAACAGCAAGAACAAAATCTACGAGACGTTTGGCAATTCCTCCCTGGTTCATCAGGTTTCCGGCCAGAATAAAGAAGGGGATTGCAGTAAGGCTGAATTTACTCATTCCCACAAAGATCCGCTGGGCAGCAGTGAGGACTGAGACATCCAAAGGAACCACCTGTAAGATGGCGGCCAGAGAGGATATGCCGATGGCATAGGAGATCGGCACTCCGATGATCAGCAGGACAGCAAGTACGATTAAGATGATCCACAAAGACTGGATTGCCATATTTACACCTTCCTTCCGGCTTTTTCGGCAGCCAGAACCGTCTCATTGACCGGGTCCAGACTGATTGAGCCGTTCAAAATTTCAATGATATTTAAAATGGTATAGCAGATGTTTAAGATGCCGCTCAGAGGAAGCACAATATAAAAAATACCAATGGGGATTCCCAGGGAGGAGGTCATCTGTCCCATGGCAAGGGAAGTAATCTGGATTCCTCCAAATACCAGAATAATGCCGGAAAACAGACAGGCCACGATTTCTCCAAAAACAGACAGATATTTTCTGGCAGGAAGCCCCATCCGGTCCATGACAATAGGAATGTTCATGTGTCCTCTCTCACCGGCAACTAGGGAAGCCCCGAGAAGGGCCATCCAGGCAAACAGATAGGACACAAGCTCCTCTGACCAGGAGGAGGGATTCTTCAGAACATAACGGGTCAGCACCTGCCAGCAGGTCAGTATCACCATGGCAAGGAAGCTGACGCCAGCCAAAACATTTAATACCTGATTTAAAAAATTTCTAAAATGGTTCATACGATTCTCCTATTGGACAGTGGTGGGATATTGGGTGTTGTAATTTTGTATGGCATCATATATGGGGCGGATGGCAGAGTTATTTTGGAGCACTGACTCATGAAGAGGGAAGCATGCTTTTACAAAGGGAGCCTGATCCGGATACAGGAACTGAACCTTTTGCTCTGTGGCAGCTTTGTCACGGGCCTGATTTACAGCTTTGACCCATTCCTCCCGCTGCACCTGATTGATCAAATCATAGCCTTCCTCAAAAATTTTGCGTTCCTCCTGTGTCAGATCCTCAATAAATGCATTGTTTCCAATGAGAATATCCGGAACCATTTGATGCATGTCATAGGAGTAATATTTGCATACATCTCCATGACCATTGTCTGTGAGGGCCATCTCATTATTTTCCGCGCCGTCAATAATATGGGACTGAAGGGCTGTGTATACATCGCCAAAGCCCATGGGTGTGGCAGAGCCGCCTAACAGCCGCATCATCTCAATGTTGGTGGGAGACTGCTGGACCCGGATTTTCAGCCCCTTCAGATCAGACGGGCTTTCAATGGGCTTTTGTACGGTATAGAAATTCCGCGTCCCTGCATCCAGCCATGTGACAGCAGTGAATCCGGCTTTTTGTGTGGAGGTAAAAATCGGATTGGTAATCAGCGGATCATCCATGGCATGATGATAGGCTTCTGTGCTGGCAAATAAGTAGGGAAGATTGAATATTTCATAATTTTTGCTGAAGGTTTCCAAAATGGCATTGCTGGCAATGCAATAGTCAATGGCTCCGGTCTGAGTCAGCTGGACCATATCCGTCTGAGAACCTAAAAGCTCACTGGGATAAACCTCCACTGTATATTGGTCCCCCAGTCTTTCATTGATATAATTCTGGAAAGCAGTCAGGGCAATGTGGGTTGGATGGTTGGTGGACTGGTTGTGACCAATTCGGACAATCCGTTTGTGGCTGGCGCCGGAGCAGCCGGTCAGGGTTATGGCAGCCAGTACCAGGGCAGTCAGCACAAGAGCCGACAGCCGCCGAAGGGGCCGGAAAAAGGATGGTTTGATTGGTTTCATGGGTGAAAAGATGCCTCCTTTCAGAATGTATTGTTAAGCTTAAGGTTATGGTTCGGAAAGCTTTTGAACTGTAACCGTCACTATACAGTATTGGTTGAATTTTTTAATTTTTTACTTCCAAAAAATGGTTTCAGTTCCCGGGGCAATGTCATTTAGTTAAGTTTTACCAGAAGGCATGCCTCTCTCCCCTTTTCCAAGGCTGGATATTCTCGGAACTTAACTAAATGACATTGGTTCATGGGATGGAAAAAAGTCTTGAAAAATGAAGGCGAAGAGGATATACTGACAAACAGGAGAAAAGTAGAGCTGGAGTGGGTGAGAGTGAACGGAGGAAAATTTTCCCTCCATTGGAATGAAGCGGCAAGTGCATCAGAAAAGAGGACAAAATGAGAGAAAAATTGACAAAAAGTGATGTAAAAAAGATTCAGGAGGAGATTGAGCACCGGAAGCTGGTGGTGCGAAAGGAGTGTCTGGAGGCAGTGAAAGAAGCCCGCGCCCATGGAGATCTCAGTGAGAATTTTGAATATCATGCAGCCAAAAGGGAGAAGAACCAGAATGAAAGCCGGATTCGTTATCTGGAGAATATGCTAAAAAATGCAATTATTATTTCAGAGGATTCCAGGGAAGATGAGGTGGGGCTGAACAATACGGTTACTTTGTATATGGAGGATGACGACGAGGAGGAGGTATACAAGCTTGTTACCAGTATCCGGGGCAATTCCATGCATAATATGATCAGTACAGAATCGCCCCTTGGAAAGGCCATTCTCCGCAAAAAGGTGGGAGACCGGGTTTTGGTACAGGCCAATGATACATACAGCTATTATGTGGTTATTCGGAATATAGAAAATACAGATGGAGCCGGGGACCAGATCCGTAGGTTTTAATCCCCGGCCTCAAATCCAATGACCAAGCTTACGTCCACCCTCCGTCCAGACCAATGACCTGCCCGGTGAGGTAGGCATTTTTATAGCCCAGGTGGTAGACCAGATCTGCCACCTCCTCGGCTTTTCCCAGGCGTCCGGTGGGAATCTCCTCCACCAGCCCGATCAGATCTTCTTCCTCAATCCACTGGTTCATCTCTGTGTCAATGGCTCCGCAGGCCACTGCATTTACCTGAATGTTGCTGGGAGCCAGCTCCTTGGCAAGGGCTTTGGTAAAGGCATTTACACCGCCCTTGGTGGCAGAGTAGGCCACCTCGCAGGAGGCCCCGGTATTTCCCCATACAGAGGAAATATTGACAATCTTTCCATGGCCGGACTGCAGCATAACCGGAATGGCAAGCTTGCAGCAGTTAAACACTGAGGTCAGATTGGTTCTGACAATCCGATCCCAGTCTGCGCCTGTCATGTCCTGTAAGACTCCAATATAGGCAATGCCTGCATTGTTGACCAGAACATCCAGGGTTCCGTATTGCTTGCGGATGAGCTGGAAGAGCTGTTCACAGGTTTCCAGACTGCCCATATCTCCCAGAAAAGCCGTGCAGCTTACCTGATAGCCTTCGATTTCCTTCTGTGCCTGGAGAAGCTCAGATTCCCGGTGGGCACAGTTGATGATCACATTATATCCCTTTTTTGCAAATTTTACAGCGATGGCTTTCCCGATTCCCCGGGAAGCGCCTGTCACAAGAACCGTTTTTCTTGCCATAGGATCTCCTCCTTATCCCC
>CATLIJ010000249.1 GCA_949948825.1 uncultured Clostridiaceae bacterium | reverse complement strand
GGAGCGATGGGGTGAAGTGGAGTGTTTTGGGGAGCGAAAAAACCGGGGGAGAAAAGAGCAGGGGAACAGGGAGAGCTGCTGGCACGGCTACAGAGACAAAGAACACAACAGGGTATGGGACAGTTGAAGGCCAGACTGCCTCCTCTGGTATGGCTGGATGGGAGATTCAGAATATTCCCAGCCAGACAGGAGGGGAAAGAAGAAAAGCCGGGAGCATATGGAGATTGTTTTGGGTATTGTTTATTGGAACCAATGTGGTGATTTTGGCATTTGCTGTGTATGTAATCAATAAGGCAGTGGAACAGAGAGCAGAGGAGAATAATTACCAGGAGGCATTCCAGGAGGAATGGTCTGTGGATTATGGAGAGGACATGGAGGGAGAGGACTGGTATGATGAGGACTGGGAAGATACTTTGCGGGAGGTGGAGGATGCTGAGGTGATTGAGGAGGGAATTGCCTGTAATGGAGACGGGCATTTTCCTGTGTCCGGGGTGGATTTGAAGGCTTTGGTGGAAGAACTTTTGCCGGATTATGGCCTTGGGGACAGTCAGGTTGATGAATATTCATACAATGAGGAATATTCGGATGATGACGGGAATGTTACCAGCACTTTTTTTTCTTATTATGTGGATTTTAATTTTGGCGAAGGCTGGGATGAGGGGCTGGGGGAGTACCTGGAGCTGGATTATGACACAGCCACCAAGGAGCTTCATGGGGTTAATCTGGTGTTGGAGGACAAGGAGGTTCTGATTCGGCTGTCCTTGGATATTCTGCGGTCTATTGAGAAAATGAGCGGGCAGCCGGAAGGAATCTGGTCAGCTTCCGTGGAACGGGATATGCCTGGAGTTATGGAAAGGAAGGATGGGTATGGACTGATGGCAGGGGACATTTCCATTCGGGGATATTATTATGAGGGAAGCTATTGCTTTAGTATAGATTTTGTGCAGTAGATAAGTGGCATTCATACGGAGGTTACAAAATAACCAGGAGGAAAAGAATAAATGAAAATTCGGGATATATTAGCAAAGGGAGAGCCAACTCTTTCGTTCGAGGTGTTTCCTCCCAAGACAGAGGACAAATATGAATCTGTGGAGCATGCAGCTCTTGAGATTGCAAAGCTGAAACCAGCGTTTATGAGTGTAACCTATGGGGCAGGAGGGGGAACCAGCCGTTATACGGTGGATATTGCCTCCCGGCTTCAGAAGGAAGAGGTGACGCCTCTGGCTCATTTGACCTGTGTGTCTTCTTCAAGAGAAAAGGTGATGTCTGTTTTGGAGGAGCTGAAAAGCAGGGGGATTGAAAATGTTCTTGCCCTGCGGGGAGATATTCCGGCAGACGGACAGGTGGAAAAGGATTATCACTATGCCTCAGAGCTCATTGGAGACATCCGGAGGAGCGGGGATTTTTGCATTGGCGCTGCCTGCTACCCGGAAGGGCATGTGGAGTCAGCTAACAAGGACCAGGATATTCATTATCTGAAGGAAAAGGTGGAGGCCGGGTGTGATTTTGTGACCACTCAGATGTTTTTTGACAATAATATTTTATATAATTATCTGTATCGAATCCGGGAAGCGGGGGTTACGGTTCCGGTGATTGCCGGAATTATGCCTGTGACCAGCAAGGTCCAGATTAAAAGAATTTGTTCCATGTCCGGCACCTATCTGCCGGCCCGGTTTAAGGCCATTGTTGACCGGTTTGGGGACAATCCGGCTGCGATGAAACAGGCGGGTATTGCCTATGCAACGGAACAGATTATTGATCTGATTGCCAATGGGGTGAAGGGAATTCATGTTTATTCTATGAATAAGCCAGAGGTAGCGGCAAAAATCAGGGACAGTCTGTCGGAAATTTTAAAGTAAACATTCATGCGCCTGACTGCGGACGCGCCACTATATGCAAAGATTTGGCGGGTACATTTGGCATCTGTGATTTTATTCTGCCTGTTTGGCGGCTGGATTTTCACAGTAAACCTGTATGTGTCCGGTATCCGGCACACTATTGCACATAAAAGTCTGGTGTACACATGAGACATACCTGAATTGATGCCGCCTATTCGGCGGCGGGACTTTCACAGGAAAGAGGAGGTGGGGCGGAATTGGACAGGATGGAGCGATGGATGAAGGAAGGGGAGGATTTTCCCTGGAATGAAAGAGAGATTTTGCGGTATCTTGGACATCATGGACAGGAAATTCCGGATAATGTGAAGGAACTGATTGCAGATTGCAGGAGGGAGCTGGAACAGGCAGCGGCAGCAAGGTCTGTGTGGAGAGAATATCCTCTTAAAATACAGGACCATGAGATTGATATGGGATGTGTAAGGGCAAGGAGCCAGAACCTGGAGCGGAACCTGAAGGATTGTGAGCAGATTCTGGTGTTCGGGGCAACCCTGGGAAGCCGGGTGGATGTGCTTTTGCAGCGGTATGAACGGCTGTGGATGAGCAGGGCAGTGGTCCTGCAGGCAGCAGCAGCGGCTATGCTGGAGACTTATATTGACTGGCAGAATGAACGGCTGAAAGGGGAATATCAGGAGAAGGGATGGTATATGCGTCCCAGATTCAGCCCTGGATATGGTGATTTTCCTCTGGAATGTCAAAGCGGGATTTTTGCGGGGCTGGAGTTGAATAAGCGGATTGGTATTACATTGACTGACAGTCTTTTGATGGCCCCTTCCAAGTCTGTAACCGCAGTAATGGGACTTAGCCGGCTGCCCGGAGTATGCAGTGTTCAGGGATGTGAGGTATGTGAAAAGACGGACTGTGTGTATCGGAGATAAGGAGCCTGCCTTGTTTGGGTGTGATTAAGAGAAGAAGAGGAGACAAGGAATGGAAATCAGACAAGCCTTAAAGGAGCGGATTTTATTTTGTGACGGGGGTATGGGAAGCCTTCTTCAGGCCAGAGGGCTGAAGCCAGGAGAACTGCCGGGGACCTGGAATCTTACTCACCCGGAGGATCTGGTGGAGATTCACAAAGCTTACCTGGAAGCAGGGGCAGATATTGTGACTACAAACACCTTTGGGGTGGATGGGCTGAAATATAATGAGAAGACAGGATTTTCTGTGGAGAGTGTAATTAAGGCGGCGGTACAAAATGCACAGGAGGCAATTCGACAAAGCGGAAGGGAAGGGTATATTGCCCTGGACATAGGACCTACGGGGAAGCTTTTAAAGCCTTTGGGAGATCTTGCTTTTGAGGATGCAGTCCAGTTATTTGGACAGGCGGCAAAGGCCGGCGCCAGAGAAGGGGCGGACCTGATTCTCATTGAGACCATGAGTGACAGCTATGAGGCAAAGGCTGCTGTGCTTGGGGCAAAGGAAAACTGTGATCTTCCGGTGTTTGTGACCGTGACATTTGATGAGAAGGGGAAAATGCTCACAGGCGGAGATCCGGCTTCGGTGATTGCCATGCTGGAAGGGCTGGGAGTAGATGCTCTTGGCATGAACTGCGGGCTGGGGCCAGTGCAGATGAAGGAAATTTTAAAAGAGGTTCTGGCTCTTGCGTCTGTGCCTGTGATTGTCAATCCCAATGCAGGGCTTCCCCGCAGTGAAAACGGGCAGACTGTGTATGACATTGATGCAGAAACCTTTGCTGCTCATATGGGAGATATTGCCCGCATGGGAGCGCGGGTGGTGGGAGGATGCTGCGGCACTACGCCGGAGCATATCTGCAGAACGGTTGCCTGCTGTAAGGATGTAAAGCCGGTTCCTGTGAGAAAGAAAAAGCGGACAGTGGTTTCCTCCTTTGCCAGGGCCGTGGAGATTGACAAGAATCCGATTATCATTGGCGAGCGGATCAATCCAACGGGAAAGTCAAAATTTAAACAGGCTTTGCGGGAACATAATCTGGAATATATTCTTCAGGAGGGGGTGAACCAGCAGGATCACGGAGCCCATGTGCTGGATGTGAATGTGGGATTGCCGGAGATTGATGAGCCGTCCATGATGGAAGAGGTGGTAAAGGAGCTTCAGAGTATTCTTGATTTGCCTTTGCAGATTGACACCTCTAATCTGGAAGCTATGGAGCGGGCTATGCGGGTGTACAATGGAAAACCATTGATTAATTCGGTCAATGGCAAGGAAGAGTCTATGAGAGGCGTGTTTCCTCTGATAAAAAAATACGGCGGTGTGGCAGTGGCTCTTGCCCTGGATGAGGAGGGAATTCCGGAGACAGCAGACGGACGGCTTCAGGTTGCCAGAAAAATTTACCGGACAGCAGCAGAGTATGGCATTGGGGCAGAAGATATTATCATAGATGCTT
>CATLIJ010000248.1 GCA_949948825.1 uncultured Clostridiaceae bacterium | reverse complement strand
ACTTTGAAAAAAGAGACAAACGAGAAGAATGCTGCCAATAATTCACAAGCCAGAGTGCGGGGAGTGTGGTTTGAGGATGAATACAAGAGGATTTATCCTGATAATTCTCTGTCCTGCAGTGTGATTGGATTTGTCAACAGCGATGGCATTGACGGCGCTGTGGGGATTGAAAAATCTTATAATGATTATCTGATTGGCATTAATGGCAGAGAATATGGATATTTAAATGATGATTCCAATTTGGAGCGGGTCATCAAGTCTGCCACCAATGGCAATACAGTGGTTTCCACCATTGATTTGAAGATTCAGGATGTAGTGGAGAAAAATATCCAGCTGTGGCAGGACGGAATCGGCTCGGACCGGGTGGGCGTGGTGGTGATGAACCCTAACAACGGAGAAGTGCTGGCCATGGCCAACAGCCAGAAATTTGATTTAAACAATCCAAGAGACTTAGAGGGCCGTTTTTCCCAGGCAGAGCTGCGGGAGTTTGGACTGAAGGAGGCCAGAGACACCTACAACCGGAAGCATAAGGAGGAATCCCCCATTACCTTAGAGCAGGTCACAGATCATTTTTCTTCTGATGAAATTGATTCTTTTGGAAAACAGGTGGCGTGGAACCAGATTTGGCGGAATTTTTGTGTCAGTGATACCTATGAGCCTGGATCTCCCCAAAAGATATTTACCGTGGCAGCTGCCATGGAGGAGGGGATTATTGATGGGAGCGAGACCTTTTTGTGCGATGGGGTTCAGTCTGTGGGAGGCTGGGACATTGACTGTGTCATCAAGTCAGGCCATGGAAACCTGACTGTTACCGAATCTCTGATGCAGTCCTGCAATGACTGTATGATGCAGATTGCAGCCATGACCGGAAAAGGCCGGTTTTCCAAGTATCAGAAAATGTTTGGATTTGGGTCAAAGACCGGAATCGATCTTCCGGGAGAGGCAGATACCAAAAATGTGGTTTATGATGAGACCAATATGAATCCCACCTCTCTTGCCACCAATTCCTTTGGACAGAATTACAACTGTACTATGATTCAGATGGCAGCAGCTTACTGTTCTGTGATCAATGGGGGCTCTTATTATGAACCTCATGTGGTCCGGCAGATTCTCAACAGCCAGGGTGCTGTGATTAAGCGGGTGGAGCCAAAGCTGGTGCGGGAGACAGTGTCAGAGGGGACCGCAAATTTTCTGAAGGAGGCTTTGTTCCGGACCGTGTCTGAAGGAACCGGAAAGGCGGCGGCAGTGGAAGGCTATGAGATTGCAGGCAAGACCGGCACAGCGGAGAAGTATCCAAGACAGGATAAAAATTATCTGGTATCCTTCTGTGGATTTGCACCGGCCCACAATCCTCAGGTGCTGGTGTATGTGGTCATTGATGTGCCTCATGTGCCGAGCTATGAACAGCCCCACAGCTCCTATGCCAGCGGAGTGTTTCAGAAAATCATGGCAGAGATTCTGCCTTATCTGAATATTTTCCCTGCAGAGGACCCGGAGAGTCAGGAGGTGGAGGGTGCGCTGCCGGAGAGAGAGGGAATCACAGATGTTGTAAATCCCCTGGCTCCGGGCCAGACAGAGCCTGCGCCAGAGGAGACAAAGGTGTATCAGACCGAAGAATACATAGAGTCAGGAGAGGGTTCTGGGGGAGGAATTCCCGGACAGCTTCCCGGGGGAGCCCTGGAAAGCGGGGCGGAAGAGAGCTCTGCCCCGGAGGGCGCAGCAGAGGAGAGCAGCGCAGCCGGAGAAAACGGGACAGAAGGAGAGAGTACTGCAGCCGGAGAGACAGGAGGCTGAAAAGATGCCAAAGGTCCGGGAAATCAGATCAGAGCGGCAGCAAAAAGGTTCTAAACAAAGCAGTCCTTCATATATTTAACTGAAAAGCAGGATGGAGGACTGCCATGGGCTTTGACGAGACATACGCCAGCCCGGTTCTTTTTCAGATTCCCGGCCAGACCCGGCACCGGAGGAAAATCACAGTATTATGTTTTCTGCTGCTTTTTGCTTCTGTGGGTCTGATGGGCCGTCTGGGCTATCTGATGTTATATTGCTCGGAGCATTACAGCCAGATGGCAGAGGACCTGCATCAGAGGGAGAGAACCATCAAAGCGGCAAGGGGAAGGATTCTGGATGCCAACGGGGTGGTCATTGCCACGAACCGGACTGTGTGTACCATTTCAGTCATCTACAATCAGGTGAAGGACAGGGAACAGGTGATCCGGGTATTGTGTGAGGAGCTGGGGCTTTCCGAAGAGGGAGTGCGGAAAAAGGTGGAAAAGCGCAGCTCCCGTGAGATTATCCGGACCAATGTGGATAAAGAGACCGGAGACCGGATTCGGGATTTCCATTTGGCGGGAGTCAAGGTGGATGAGGATTACAAACGGTATTATCCCTTTGATTCCCTGGCCTCCAAGGTCCTGGGCTTTACTGGCGGGGACAATCAGGGAATCCTGGGGCTGGAGGTGATTTATGAGGATTATTTAAAGGGAATCAACGGCATGATTCTCACCACCACGGACGCAGCAGGGGTGGAGGTGGAAAATACCTTTGAGGACCGGGTGGAGCCTGTGGCTGGCAATGATCTGGTGATCAGCCTGGATGTGAATATTCAGCAATATGCAGAGCAGGCTGCCTATGAGACCATGGAAAAAAAGCATGCCAACCGGGTGTCTGTGATTGTGATGAACCCCAAAAACGGGGAGATTATGGCCATGGCCAATGTGCCGGAATTTAATTTGAATGATCCGTTTACCCTGAATGTGGAGGCGCCGGAGGGAATTTCCTCCGGGCAGAAGCAGGAGCTTTTAAATCAGATGTGGAGAAATCCCAGCATCAATGACACCTATGAGCCTGGATCTACCTTTAAGATTATTACAGCGGCAGCAGGGCTGGAGTCCGGGGTTGTATCTTTGGAGGACCGGTTTTCCTGTCCGGGATTCCGGATTGTGGAGGACCGGAAGATCCGCTGCCACAAGGTAGGAGGCCATGGGGCGGAGACCTTTTTGCAGGGGGTTATGAACTCCTGCAACCCGGTGTTTATTGATGTGGGCCAGAGACTGGGGGTGGATTCTTATTATCATTATTTTGAACAGTTTGGCTTAAAACAGAAGACGGGGATTGATTTGCCCGGAGAGGCCGGAACCATTATGCACAAAAAGGAGAATATGGGGCCAGTGGAACTGGCTACGGTATCCTTTGGCCAGTCCTTTCAGATTACTCCCATTCAGCTGATTACCACCGCAGCGTCTATTGTCAACGGAGGAAACCGGGTGACGCCTCATTTTGCCGTAAAGACCATAAGCGGGGATAAAACTTCCGTCCATCGGTTTGAATATCCCATGAAGGAGCAGATTGTGTCCCGGGATACCAGCGCAAAAATGCGTTTTGTCCTGGAACAGGTGGTGGCAGAGGGGAGCGGAAAAAAGGCGGCTCTTCCTGGCTTTCGCATCGGCGGAAAGACGGCCACATCGGAGAAGCTTCCCCGGAGCCTGAAAAAATATATTTCCTCCTTTGTAGGGTTTGCACCGGCAGACGACCCCCAGGTGATTGCCCTGATTACCATTGATGAGCCCCAGGGAATCTATTATGGAGGGACCATTGCAGCCCCGGTCATTGCTGACATTTTTAAGAATATTCTGCCTTATTTGGGAATAGAGGAAAAATCTGTATCAAGTGAATCGAATCAATAGTTGATTATTCTGGCAAAAAGACGTATACTATTGGATGTAAAAAATATAGGATACATAAACAATAGGGGTGCAGCATGATTAACGAAACCATACTAGCGATCATTATTGCTTTTGCCATCAGCGCCATTCTGTGTCCAGTGGTGATACCTTTTCTCCACAAGCTGAAGTTTGGACAGCAGGTCCGCACCGACGGTCCGCAGGCACATCTTAAGAAACAGGGAACGCCCACCATGGGCGGGCTGGTGATTTTAACCAGCATTATTATTACGTCTTTGTTTTATATCCGAAGCTATCCCAAGATTATCCCGGTGCTGTTTGTGACCGTGGGATTTGGGATTATCGGATTCCTGGACGACTATATCAAGATTGTCATGAAACGGTCTGAGGGGCTGAATCCAAAGCAGAAGCTGGCAGGACAGATTGTGATTACCGGGGTGTTTGTGTTCTACCTGATGAACTCGGGAGAGGTGGGGAATCAGGCTTTGATTCCATTTACCGGAGGCTTTGACGGAGGATACTTCCTGGATTTGGGGATTTGGTTTGTGCCGTTTGTGTTCTGTGTGGTCCTTGGAACGGACAATGGAGTGAACTTTACGGACGGGCTGGACGG
>CATLIJ010000247.1 GCA_949948825.1 uncultured Clostridiaceae bacterium | reverse complement strand
GATCCGGATGCTGATTCAACCTCCGTATAATCATCGAAAACCATATTGCCCAAAACGGAAAAGCAATACCATAAAATAAGTCATCAACCGTTTCCTTATCCAGCGCTCGGACGGTTTTTCGTACACACAGTCTGCTTTTCAACGAAAAATTCATTAACAGCAGACGGCGTGTTTGAAAACGGTTGATGACTTATTTTTCATACATGCGCTTATTCACATAGGACATCATTTACTTCAAAAAACCATTGACAATCTGTGCTTCCGCCTCTTCTTCCGTCAGTCCCAGAGTCATCAGCTTTACGATCTGTTCTCCGGCAATCTTTCCGATTGCTGCTTCGTGAATCAATGCCGCATCAATATGATTGGCCTCCAATTGCGGAACTGCAAGAATTTTCGCATCTCCCATAATAATCGCATCACACTCTGTATGACCAGTACAGGGAGCATTTCCCACGATCCGGGAATCAAATTTCTGGTAAGAGCTATCCTTCGCCACAGACCGGGAAACCACATCTGCACTGGCTTCCCCGCCATTTAGTTCCACCACATAATCACTGACCGCATATTGATTCCCATGGGTCATCAGCCGCTCCCGTACTACCAGCTTTGCCCCTGCTGCCAGCTTTGCTTTCGTCTTCCTGTCGGTAGAATCCACTCCTTTGATCTGTACCATCTCCATCTCCATGGAACTTCCCTCCTCCATAGTAACTTCGGTTACCGGATTCAGGATCCGCCTGCCATTGCCATCCCCCTCGCCATAGTGCTTCTCTACATATTTTACTCTGGCATTCTTTCCCACATAAAAACGATGGATCCCGTCATGCTGAGAGTCCTGATCTCCACAATTGTGAATCCCGCAACCGGCCACAATCACTACATCACTGCCCTCGCCAATGTAGAAATCATTATAAACCATATCCTTCATTCCGCTTTGGCTCAACACTACCGGAATGTGCACGCTCTCATGCTTTGTCCCTGGCCGGATGCGGATGTCGATGCCGCTGACATCTGTCTTTGATGTAATATCGATATTTGCTGTAGTATTCCTCCCTGCCATCTCTCCATTGGCACGAATATTATAAGCTCCCTCCGGAACCTCATGGAGATCTGCAACCTCCTCTAAAATTCTCTGCTGAATCCGGTCCATCATCTCCTATCTCCTCCCTGATAAAATCTTGCACAAGCATCTACTGCCGATGTAGTTCCCAGCAAAGTGGGAAGTACCTCCGCTTTCGGCCCCTGACGGGTAATCTGCCCTTCCGCTATCACTACAATTTCATCCGCAATATTCAAAATTCTCTCCTGATGAGAAATAATCAGGATCGATCCATCTGTACTCTCCCGCATCCGTTCAAACACCTGAATCAAATTCTGGAAGCTCCACAGATCAATCCCCGCCTCAGGCTCGTCAAATACCGACATCTTGGTATTCCGCGCCAACACTGTGGCAATCTCAATTCGCTTTAGTTCTCCTCCGGAAAGGCTGGCGTTCACTTCCCTCTTAATATAATCTTTGGCACAAAGTCCCACCTCTGAAAGATATTGACAGGCATCCGCCGCACTTAAATTCTTTTTTGCTGCCAGCCGGATCAGATCCAGCACCTGGATCCCCTTGAAACGTACAGGCTGCTGAAATGCAAAGCTGATTCCCAGGTTTGCACGCTCTGTGATGCTCAAATCCGTGATATCTGTCCCTTCAAAATAAATCTTTCCCTCCGTCGGTTTTTCAATCCCTGCAATCAATTTTGCCAGTGTGGATTTTCCCCCGCCATTAGGACCAGTAATCACCACAAACTTATGATCGTCTATGGTCAGATTCATATTCCTTATAATTTCTTTCTGCCCCTTCTCCTCCTGTACCTCAAAGGACACATTTTCCAATGTCAGCATAGCTTCCTCCAGATCTTATATTCAGGCTGCTGCCCTCTTGTGTATTTTTTTCCAATCTTTCTCATTATATAACAGTTTTATCCTAATTACCAGATGTTTTTCCGGCTGCTGCCTGTCGCTGCCTCTCACTCTATTGCTTTTTAACACTATCTTTCCATCACACTTTTCGTATTTTTGCCACAAAAAATCCCTCATATAGAGAATCCGGACATATACACATTGTCCCGGCCAAATTAGTCGGAAGTAAAGTAATTCCTGAAAAGCTTTCTGTATCGATAGGTAGCAACTTCGCCCTGCTTTTTTTAATCACCTTGCTCACTACCTGCTCATTCTCTTCCTCTAAAATGGAACAAGTGGAATACACCATCTCATGACCTGGTTTTAAAAGCTTCAATGCTTTTAGCAAAAGCTCCTCCTGCGTCTTTGACATACGTCTTAAAAGCTCCTGGCTGAAAGGATTTTTTGAATGATTTCCCCTTATCTCCAAAGTTCCGCTGCCACTGCAAGGCGCATCAAGCAATATTTTATCAAAGGAAAAAAAATCATCCAATTTGCGGGAATCCGTCACCATCACACACACCCTCGAGGCTCCTTGTTTTTCAATATTATATTGCAGACGTTCCGCACGAATCTTATTTTTCTCACAAGCCGTAATCGAAGCCATATTCCGGGAAAGCGCAGCCATCTGAGTTGTCTTGCTTCCCGGGGCAGCCGCCATATCCAATATACTTTCCCCGGCTTCCGGATATAATATCAACGGCGGAAGCATGGAAGACAGGCTCTGCAAATAAATTTTCCCTGTTTCATAGAGATCCCACTTGCGAATGGTGGCCTCCCGGATATTCTCCAAAACTAGCGCTTCCCGGCTCCAAGATACCTTACGGTAAGCAATTCCCGCTCTTTCTAATTCTTCCTCCACCGACTCTGGCTCTGCCTTCAGGCGATTTATCCGCAAGGTTACCGGCCTCTCTTCATATCCCTGCAAAATTCCTCCCACTAATTGTTCTCCATATTGTGCCAGCAATTTTTCCCGCAAAAATGCCGGAATCTCTCCCTTGGCCATCCTTTTTCCTCTTTTCCATAATTATATTGTTTCATAAAGGAGTTCTACCCTCAGCAGGTAAGCATTCTTAGTCAAGTAAAACAAAAACAGCGCAAAACCGGATTCTATATCCTACGGCTTTGCGCTTCTCATGCAGAAGATGGGAGTCGAACCCACAAGGTATTGCTACCACACGGACCTGAACCGTGCGCGTCTGCCAATTCCGCCACTTCTGCAAACCACTGTATCAACAACTCAATATAACAATCATATTATACCATCTTTTGGAAATCTGTCAACCATTTTTTTGTTTTTTTTGAAAAACCCGGAAATAAAAAACTATTTTAAAAACTATTGCCATAATCAGTAAAATGTGCTATACTACAAAAGTTCGCGGGAGTGCTGGAATTGGCAGACAGGCTAGACTAAGGATCTAGTGGCTGTATGGTCGTGTGGGTTCAAGTCCCATCTCCCGCAGGTATAAGGAAGCCCCTGAAATCTTGTTTTTACAAGGTGTCAGGGGCTTTTGCTGTATGGCGGCCTGGCAGGCCGGCCAGGCTTCTTTTTCCATGGCGTACCTTCTGAGAAAATTAATTAAATGGCATTGGTGGTGGCTGTGCTCTTTAGACCAAGACTCTAGCTCGTCTTGAATAAGTTTCACCATAGATAATCGAATAAAAAGCCATCAACTGCTGGTTGAATCTGCCAAAATCAACTGTTGGTTAGTTTCAGAGCAACTTTTTTTCTATTATGATTGATGGCAAGGAGGATAAAAACATGAACCAGGAAACGATAGGAAAATTCGTTGCAACCTGTCGAAAAGAGAAGGGGCTTACACAAAAACAGTTAGCAGAAAAGTTAAATATTACCGACCGGGCAGTATCAAAATGGGAAACCGGAAAAAGCATTCCGGATGCCGCCATTATGCTGGACTTATGTAAAATACTTGGTATCAGCGCAAATGAACTGCTCAGCGGAGAAAGGATTGCCATGGAAAATTATCAAAAAAGAGCAGAAGAAAATCTTGTGGAATTGCAGCAAAAAGCAAATAACGCCCAAAAAAGTTCGAATTTACTTGTAAAGCTTGTCTTCCTAATTTTAGGAGTGTTGTTTATCGTCAAATACGGAATCGGCAACAAAACTTGCTTTTTTGTAGATTCCATCAGCATGGATTTTATCCTGATTCCCTGCCTTCTAGTGTTGCTGTGTACAGGGTATTGGCGGGGCTTTCTAAAGGCATTTGTCTATTTAATTAAAAGAAACCATTGCACAGCAGAAATGATAAGGGACAGCGCGAATGCACTTAAACTGGTATGCAGAACCAGTTTAATTTGGGGAAGCATCGGCTTTACAATCAGCACAGTGAATCTTATGCG
>CATLIJ010000246.1 GCA_949948825.1 uncultured Clostridiaceae bacterium | reverse complement strand
ATAATACAGAGAACCTTCTCCTCACTCTCCTTTGCCTCATGCAAATCCCGCAGAATCATCTGCCCTGCCACTCCCGCTCCAATTAACATAACACGCCTGGAATATTCCGGCCCTTTTCCCTTCCTGCGGATTCCCCACAAAAGGAGAAAAAAACGATAAGAAAACCGGACTGCCAGAAGGAGAACTGCCTGCATCATCACCCCAAAAGCATAGTAAAAAAGCGGCATCCGGTAACATGCCGGATCTCCGATTCTCTGGCACACTGCTGTAATTCCCACAATATGAAAAACCGAAACCACAGCCGCTGCCCCCAGCACTCTGGCCAATTCATTATAGCTGGCAAACCTCCAGATACTCTTGTAAAGCCGGAAATACCAAAACACAATCACACAAAACAACGTATAAACCGGAGCAAACCAAAGAAATGGTTCTAAGTAAGCTCTTGGAATCAAGCTGTACTGACAATCAAACCGGAACCACAAGGCAAGAAAAAAAGAGCCGTTGACAGCTCCCATATCGTACAAAAGCAGGCAGAGATCCACGACCTGCCAATTTCGCTTTAAAAACATTTTCTTTTGAAATTTCCTTTCTGAAAACATATTGTTTCAAAATTTTCACTCCTGTTCAGATTGTTTTCCATTCTTCATTCGCTTTCATCATCTCAGAAGCTCTTTGCTTAAAATATTCAGAGAAAAACCAATCTTCTTCATATCTTCCAAACTCTTTCTGTTATAAAAAAACCTCTCCACTATGAAAAACTCATTCCATCATGCAAAATTACTCTGCTTCACAAAAGTCCCCTTTTAACCGAATCCCAAGCCGTATTCTCCTCATCCTCCCACAAAATGGAATTTCAATCACCACACTGCGCTTTCTAAGCCTTTGTTTCACAATCTTATTTAAATAAAATCCTAAAACGCCTTCTGCTCCCTGAATCTGTCCTTCCTCATTTACCCAAACAAGGGAAGAATGAATCACATATGCCTGACCACAATTTATCCCCATTTTATTTGACTTTTTAACAATACAAGACTCCAACATCCGGCGTAAAAACTCCTCTTCCTCCTCATAAATATTCCAAAAGCATCCATCCACCTGAAGAAAATTAGCCGCTCTTGGCACCTGCTTCAAATCCAGGAAAAACTCCTCTGGCTGGTTCGTCTCAACAAACACATAGGAAGGAAACAATGTCTCCACATATAATTCCCTCCTTCCATTCCTTCGCCGCACACATTCCTGATAAATCACAAAACAGTGTTCATATTTTTGTCCTTCACCAGCCATGACCTTTTCAATGATATCTGCCAGTTCCTGCTCCTTTCCGGTAATAGTCTGAATCACATACCACATATCCCTTACCCCACCCCCATTTCCTCCCTGAACTAAAAAACATACTCTTTCATACCCCTCACCCTCTAAAACAAAAGGAAATCCTCCATTCCAAAGCTCAAAAAAGGCGTGCTTCGCCACTCCGCAATCTTATGCCACTGTTTCATAACCTTTCTACAGCAACCATATACCAGATCCCGAATCCCTATTCCGGAACAAATCCGTTCCCACTGATTATCCATTTCCGTCTGCCCACGGCGACCACCGCAAACATTCCGCAAAATGTGTTTTCAATATGACAACAGTCTCTTACAACAACAGTCCTTCAGGCAAAGCTTATCTCATCATCTCCTGGTCCTGCTCCAAACAAATCCCAAAAAGCACTGTCTGACTCCGCTGAAACAAAGGAATCTCCGCCACAGCAAACCTTTTATGAAGATTCAATCTCACAATCCGGTCCACATACCTTTCCAATGCCCCACGGGCCTTCAGAACCTTCCGGTTCTCCCCCAGGAAAATCTTTGTAATTCCCATAGGAAGCTGCAGCCCTTCCCCACAAACATTCTGAAGAAAATCCAAATCCACAGAGCTGACTGGAATCAATACTTCTTCCCCCTTATCATCCCGGCCAAAAGGCAAAAACCGGGGCAATTCACGGGACTTTTTCAACTCCTCACATAACGCTCTCGGACATTCGGTCTTTACAAACAAATATCCAGGGAACATGATTTCCTCCACCAGCCGAAGCTCCCCACCAATCCGAAAGACCTTCAGCTTCTTCGGAACACGGCATAAACCGCAAAGAGATTTTGAAATTGCAGCCTCCACAAGAGAAGCAGCCTCATACTCCTGGTCCTTATAAGTCCGAAGAACATACCAATTCTCTTTGTCCATCCAAATCTCCTTTCCCTATTTCTCCAGAACAGACCTTCAGAATCATCCTTTTCTCTGGTACTCAATGTAACAAAAGTTATCATTGTGTTACACTGGACGCCCGATAAAAAGTTCCAAAAATGCTGAATCCATAAGGTTTTCAGGAAAAAATACAGAACCGCATAGATTGTGTATAAAAATACAAAATAGACTGACAGCTCATCTCCAGACCACATGCAGGAAGAAATATAAGCGAATCACAAAAAGAATTTCTTAAGAAAATCCTCCCTGTTTTTCCAAAAAATCTTAACTCTTTCCCCTGAAAAGAACTTGCAATCCCAAAAAAAGAATGGTATCATAACAAAGTGCTGTGAGTGTAACACAATGATAACTTTTGTTACACTCATTGGCGTTTTTTCCTTATTTTATGAATATTTTATTATTTTTCCTTATATTAATACAGTTCATTCATCTGCTTTCCCACGGCCTTTTTCCACATAAAACAAATACCCCAGCTTTTATCTGACAGAACCGGACAAAAAGATACCCTAGGGCAAAAGGATACCCCAAAAGAACTAACAAACAGCAATCAAAACAATGGATAATTTTCAGAAAATACACAAAACAGAATGGAATGATACATATGACAGCAACATATAGAAAAGAATTTTTCCATAAAATATCAAAAACCGTGTCCGCTTCCTGACATAGGTCTTATCCATGATCAGAATTAAAACAGCAGTAACACCCTGTCAACAAACAGAGTGTTACTGTTATAAAGAAGACTTCCCCATACAAAAGCTAAACAGAAAGCCCACCCTCCTCACACTTCCATCTCTCTACGATAAATCATAAAAGTTTTATCGTCAAAAAGCACCCATTTGATCATGTCCAGTTTCCCCGGATGCTCCGCCACAAACCGCCTTGCCGTCTCCACAGCAATTTTCGCGGCCCTTTCCGCAGGAAAACGATAGATTCCTGTAGAGATTGACGGAAAGGCTATGGTCCGCACTCCATTTTCCACAGCCAGAGTAAGGCATGTCCAATAACAGGAGGAAAGAAGGGAATCCTCATTTGAATTGCCGCCTCTCCAGCGGGGTCCTGGTGTATGAATCACATATTTGCAGGGAAGCTGATACCCTTTTGTGATTTTAGCGCTCCCGGTTTTGCATCCATTTAGCAAACGGCACTCTGCAAGCAGCTTTGGACCAGCTGCACGATGAATGGCCCCATCTACGCCGCCGCCCCCTAACAAACTGGTATTTGCAGCATTTACAACCGCCTCCACACCATGGTCCCTGGTGATATCCCCTTTTACTGCCACAAATCTGGTCTCACTGACAGACTCCATTTGTTTCTCCTTCCACTGCATCATGATATATTTGCGAATCCAATCCGGATCTCTATAGCTGCCATACTCACTCATCTGGCAGCCATAACAAAGATCCTCTGCCATTTCAAGAATCACGTCATGAAGCTCCAGATTCCTTTTCCATTTCTCTTCTATTCCCGTATATCCCAACAAAGCGCCAAGAATATTTCCGGTTACAGCACCAGTGGAATCACTGTCTCCTCCATGATTTACGGCAGCCGCCACACCAGCGGAAAAATGATCCGGATGGCGAAGAGAACAGTACACAGCAATTCCAAGGGTTTCCTCTCCAACCCATCCCTCCCCAATCTGACGGATATTTTCCAAATCCTCTTTTTCATTTTCTGAAAGCCGGACAGCCAGATGAATCACATCCGTCAGTTTCTTCAAATGCTTATCCCCAACAAAAATTTCAGCAATGCAATCCCTTGCCTCCAAGACAATCTCTTTCAGTGTCTGTGGTTTCTCCGGATACACAATCCGGCGGAGAATATGGGTAAGAACAGCAGCCGGCATATAACCAAGAGAATGTCCATGAGTAAGGGCAGCAATCCTTGCTCCTTCACAGTCAATCTCCCGAATATCCACATCAGGCCAAGCCCTTAATGCAATCGGGGCCACGCGCATAATGCCGCCGCATCCCTTGCTGTCATTCAAGGGCTTTTCCATAAAATCCTTATCCTGTATCCAGACTGTTTTCGGACAGCGAAGAGCAGACAGACAGGTATTTCCCGGAGCACGGCGGCTGTA
>CATLIJ010000245.1 GCA_949948825.1 uncultured Clostridiaceae bacterium | reverse complement strand
TCCTCAGGGATTCAGATTATCTTACTGACCATAATGGTCTCCGCGGCCGCTGCTGTGCTGTTTCCGGTGAAAGAGGAAGGAGCTGATACATAACATGGAAACAAGCAGAATCATCGGGTTGATTGTGATGGCGGCAACCATTTATCTGGTACGCGCCCTGCCCCTGACCTTACTGAAGGAGGAGATCCGCAGCCCCTTTATCCGGTCCTTTTTGTATTATGTACCTTATGTCAGTCTGTCGGTTATGACTTTTCCAGCCATATTGACAGCCACCTCCTCCTTCTGGTCAGGACTTGCAGGCTTTGTGGCAGCAGTTGTTGTGGCCTGGGTGGACGGTAATCTGTTCCGGGTATCCATCAGCGCCTGTGCGGCAGTGTATTTGGTGGAGCTGATTTTGTAGGGACAGAGAAGGATCAGCCTTTCCGGCTTTCAAAAAAGGGAAAGGCTTCCACTGCATCCAAAATATCTGCAAAATCCTGCCTGGGAGCCAGGTCAATGTACTGGTCTAACAGGGCGGTCTCCTGCTGCTTGTAGGGGCCGTAAAAAATATCGTACAGATTATGGCCGCGGATGTGGATTTTAAAGGCTTCAAAGTGGGTTTGAAGGTCTTTTATGGTGTCAATGTCTTTTCCAAGATATTCGGTCAGCCGACGTCCGCTTGACAGGCGGTGAAGGTATTCCTTCCATTTGGAAAGAAGCGTCTGCCAGAAATCCTCCGGGCTGTTGACGATTCCTAATTTTGTCATAATCTCAGGATTCAGAAAATAGTTTTCAAAGGAATAGTATTTTAAAATCAGTACATTCCGGCGGCGGACCTTGGGAAGCTTGTCAATGTCCTGGGCATTTCTTTCGTCATAATACTGGCAGAGCTGGGCAGCCAGCTTGTCCGGGTCCTTCCCGTCCCCGTCCCGGATCATGAGAAACTGATCCTGCAGATAGACCTGGTTCATATATTTCAGATTGGCATAGGTTTTGATGTTGGTGCAGCTGTTGGTGGTTAAAATAGAAATCCGGGACAGCTGTCCGTCTGGATTGTAGATCTCCGGATAATATTTTTTCAACAGCAGGGGAAGCCGGTTTTTATCCTGTTTTCCCTCCACGATAAACACAAAACCCACATTCAGAAGATCATTGGCTCCATAGCCAAGGTCATCTAAAATCTGGTCAATGTCCGCATGGTCCCGGACTGTGCAGCAGTGGTTTGGGTCTGTCACAACCTGACAGAGCTGGCGGCTGGTAAAATTGGCAATCAGGTTGGGGGAGTGGGTGGAAAAGATTACCTGATTTTTCTTGGAGAGCCGGTACAGGATGGCTCCGGCGGTTTTCTGGAGAGAAGGGTGAAGAAACAGCTCCGGATATTCTACCATTATGATGCTGGGAATCTGTTTTTCTCCTTCAATATAGGTTTCCAGAAGAGAAAGCATATAGATGCTTTTCATGCCATTGCTCAAATGCTCCACAGGAACCGGGGGCTGCTGTCCATGCCGTGCGGCTTTTGCTGTCACGGAGAAAAAGGCGTTAGGATTGCAGCTGAGGGTGTAGGAAATTTCCTCAATCCCACCGTTTTTCCGGTAATTTTCATTGACTCTTTTGGAAAAATCGCTTAAGTTTAACTGATACATTTTGTATTCCAGAAGCTTTGCCGTCTCACACAGCTGAAGTTCCTCCGGCTTTTTCTGATTAATCAGTCCAATGCAGCTAAAGCACTGGTTGCATACTTTGGAGGAGCGGAACATGCAGGTGTTGGAGCGCAGACGGATGAGCTGCTTCTCCTCCTGAAACATCAGGAGATCCTCCTGAAAGGGGGTCAGCTGCCGTCCGGTATCAATGAAATACAGCCTGGGAAGGATCTGTGGGATAAAACGGTTGTGCTTGTGAGCCAGATCACTGTAGCGCACGCCGCGGGTGGGATGGATGGAACAGGTAAAGGACAGGGATTCTCCGTCAAAGGTGGGAAGCTTGGAACAAAAATCCTTTTTCCAGGCGTCAAACCGCTTGTACTGGCTGACAATTCCCAAAGCGTGGAATTGATGCAGATCAAAATGGGAGATTTTTAAGGTCATGGAAATTTCTATATTTTGGTTTTTTCCGTTGAAATCTCCCTCTGTCACAGTGTAATTGCCAAGAGCAGCCCGAAGGGCTTTCAGAATACCGGTTTTTCCGGTGTTGTTTTTTCCAACTAAAATAAGTGCGTTTTCGGTGTTGTGAATCTGCAGGCTTTGAATGGATTTAAAATTGCGGATGGCAATGTAAGTGATCTGCATGGCATATCTCCTTTGATGTGTGATACGAAAAGGTAATTTTAATTGTAACATATTTTTTCTTAATCCACAACAATCATCAGGGGAGATTTTCTGGCAGAATGACGGCTAAGAATCCTTACGGGTGGAATCCTTTGGAGGATTTTTTTGTATTTTTTTCGGGAAAGTGGGAAAAATGAATGGATGAGCTGTAATTTTTTACAAAAATCGTGTAAAAAGGCAGTTTCAGAGGCAAAATCAAAGGGATTTGATTGACAAAAGCGGGAAATCGATTTATAATGCCATCAACAACTTAGGGAATGGCAGCAAGGAAGGTAGTAAAATGAAGAGAGATAAAAGATGTGGTTTGATTATTTGAGGAGGAAATTATGGCTGGAAAGCGAGACGGAGAACAGACAGTTGACACAATAGAGGCAGCAGCAGAGCAGGTGACTGAGGCTGGAGAAAAGAAGGCCAGAACCAGGACTGTAAAGAAGGCAGAGCCGGAGAAGGCGGCTGAGGCTGGAGAAAAGAAGACCAGAACCAGAACTGCGAAGCCAGCAGAGCCTGCGGCAGAAAAGAAGACCAGAACCAGAGTTGGGAAAACGGCAGAGCCTGCGGCAGAAAAGAAGACCAGAACCAGAACTGTGAAGTCGGCAGAGCAGGAGAAAAAGGCTGCTTCTGTTGAGGAGACAGCAGTTTTGGAGACAAAGGCAGCAGAGCCGGAGGTTTCTGTGGTGATTCAGTACGCTTCCCGCGAGATTACGGCTAAGGATGTGGCTGCTGCTGCTGTGGAAGCTTATAAGGCTGCTCATGAGGGGGCAGAGATTCACACAGTCACAGCCTATGTGAAGCCAGAGGAAAATGCAGTTTACTATGTGGTGAATGGGGATGACTCGGAAGGCAGCAACAAGCTTGATTTGTTCCGGTAATTCTGGTAAAAGAAGAAAGAATGTAATACAATAAGGCCATGGGTCCGCACAGGATACGGATACATGGCTTTTCTTGCTTTATAGGAAAAAAATTACAATGGAGGAGGAAAACAATGTTTTACGAAAATCAGATTTGGGTAGCTTCCAGCGGGGGCCAGAAGCTGGGGATTCTTCCGAAAATGGCCAATCGGCACGGATTGATTGCAGGGGCAACGGGAACAGGCAAGACCGTGACATTAAAGGTATTGGCAGAGTCCTTCAGCGATGGGGGAGTGCCGGTGTTTCTGGCAGACGTGAAGGGAGATCTGGCAGGTCTTTGCTGTCCGGGGACAGATTCTGCGGATATGCAGAACCGGATTGCACAGGCAGGAATCGGAACCGGGGAATTTGCCTACAAATCCTATCCTGTGTGTTTTTGGGATATTTTTGGAGAGAAGGGGCTTCCGCTCCGGACAACCATCAGTGAGATGGGGCCTACGCTGCTGGCGCGGCTGATGGATCTGACTGCGGTCCAGGAGGATATTTTGATGGTGGTATTCCGGATAGCAGATGATGAAGGGCTGCTGCTTTTGGACACCAAGGATTTGCGCGCCATGTTAAACTATGTGGGAGAGAACAGCAAGGAGTATGGCGCAAAATATGGAAGCCTGCCCCGACAGAGCATTAACAGCATTCTCCGGGGATTGACAGCTTTGGAGGAGCAGGGGGCAGATCAATTCTTTGGAGAACCGGCTCTGGATATTCACGACTGGTTCCGGACTGATTACAATGGAAAAGGCATGATCAATGTTTTACATAGTGAAAGCCTGATCAACAATCCGATGATGTATTCCACCTTTATGCTGTGGATGATGTCAGAGCTGTTTGAAGTGCTTCCAGAGGCAGGAGACCGTGAGCGTCCCAAGATGGTATTCTTTTTTGATGAGGCGCATTTGCTGTTTAAGGGAGCGCCGAAAGCGCTGTTACAGAAGATTGAGCAGGTGGTAAAGCTGATTCGCTCCAAGGGAGTGGGTATCTATTTTATTACTCAAAGCCCGGGAGATATTCCGGATGAGGTTTTGGGACAGCTGGGAAATAAAATTCAACACGCGCTTCATGCTTATACGCCTGCAGATCAGAAAGCAGTCCGTGCTGCAGCCAGCTCTTTCCGGGTGAATCCGGAATT
>CATLIJ010000244.1 GCA_949948825.1 uncultured Clostridiaceae bacterium | reverse complement strand
ATGAAAAGATTCTGGATAAAATGGCCAAACGGAACATGGACCCGGAAGAGATTCAGGATTATCTGATGATTTTTAAATATGGAATGCCGCCTCATGGAGGCCTTGGAATTGGCCTGGAACGGCTCACAATGAAACTTTTGGATGAACAGAATGTACGGGAGACTGCCCTGTTCCCGCGGGATGTGACCAGGCTGAACCCGTGAGAGACGAATTTAAATGCCAAATGAAGAGGAATGTGTCAACTGGAAAGGAGAATCTGTACATGACAAACAGAATCAGTGACGAGACTATAGAGTATGTGGGTATTCTGGCAAAGCTTGAGCTGTCCGGGGAGGAAAAGGAGGCAGCCAAACAGGATATGGGAAAAATGCTGGATTATATTGATCAGTTAAATGAGCTGGATACAGAAGACGTGGAGCCCATGTCCCATGTGTTTCCGATTCACAATGTATTTCGGGAGGATGTGGTGACAAACCAGGATGACCGGGAAAATATTTTAAAAAATGCACCAGAACAAAAGGATGGAGCTTTTAAGGTTCCAAGGACCGTGGAATAGGGAGCGTACAACATTGTACAGGGAAAAGGAGCAAGGAGAATGAAGATTCTGGAGTTGACTGCCCTGGAGCTGGGCAGAAAAATAAAGAAAAGAGAGATTGGCGTGGCAGAGGCCACAAAGGCAGCGCTTGCTCAGATCCGCGCCCTGGAGCCAGAGCTGAACTGTTATGTGACAGTGGGAGAAGAACAGGCTCTGATCCAGGCAGAGCAGGTACAGAGAAAAATTGACAAAGGGGAGCTTGCCGGTCCGCTGGCAGGGGTGCCGGCAGCAATTAAGGACAATATGTGTCTGGAGGGAATGGCCACTACCTGCAGTTCTAAAATTCTGGAAAACTTTGTGCCCTCCTACACAGCGGAGGCTGTGAAACGGATGATGGACCAGGGAGCAGTGATTTTAGGAAAAACCAATATGGATGAATTTGCCATGGGGAGCACTACAGAGACCTCTGCCTTTGGAGAGACAAAAAACCCGTGGAATCCGGCCCATGTGCCAGGGGGATCGTCAGGCGGTTCCTGTGCGGCAGTGGCAGCAAGGGAGTGTTTTTATGCCCTGGGCTCTGACACAGGCGGTTCCATCCGCCAGCCCAGCTCTTTCTGCGGTGTGACTGGAATTAAGCCGACCTACGGGACGGTATCCCGATATGGTCTGGTGGCTTATGGCTCTTCCCTGGACCAGATTGGGCCAGTGGGGAAAAATGTAAAGGATTGTGCAGCTGTTTTGGAAATGATTTCTTCCTATGATAAAAAGGACAGCACTTCCATCCAAAGGGAGGATTGGGATTTTACTTCTGCCCTTACCGAGGATATAAAAGGAATGCGCATTGGGATTCCAAAGGATTACTTTGGTCCGGGATTAGATTCCCAGGTTCGGGACGCTGTGCTTATGGCAGCAAAGGTTTTGGAGGAAAAGGGGGCTTTAGTGGAGGAGTTTGATCTGAGTCTGGTGGAATATGCCATACCAGCTTATTATGTTATAGCTTCTGCAGAAGCCAGCTCCAATCTGTCCCGGTTTGACGGCATCAAATACGGATACCGGGCCAAGGAATACGAGGGTCTTCACAGCATGTATAAAAAAAGCCGTTCCGAAGGATTTGGGCCGGAGGTGAAACGTCGGATTATGCTGGGCTCCTTTGTTCTAAGCAGCGGTTATTATGATGCTTATTATTTAAAAGCCCTTAAGACAAAAGCATTGATCAAAAAGGCATTTGACCGGGCGTTTGAGAAGTATGACGTGATTTTGGGGCCAGCAGCGCCTTCCACAGCTCCCCGGCTGGGAGAGTCTCTGAATGATCCGCTGAAAATGTATTTGGGAGATATTTACACAGTTTCTGTCAATCTGGCCGGACTTCCGGGGATGACCGTTCCCTGCGGAAAGGACAAGAAGGGGCTTCCTATTGGGCTGCAGCTGATCGGGAATTGCTTTCAGGAGAAAAAACTGATTCGTGTGGGTTATGCCTATGAGCAGAGCCGCAGCTATGAGGAGCCGGAGCTGGCAGTGAGAGTGTCTGAAAGCCAGAAGGAGGAGCATGAAGGGGAAAGATCTGCTGGAGGGGAGGTATAAAAAGGCATGAGTAAACAGTATGAGACTGTAATCGGACTGGAAGTCCATGTGGAGCTTGCCACAAAAACCAAGATTTTCTGCGGGTGTTCTACTGAGTTTGGAGGAGCGCCTAACACCCACACCTGTCCGGTATGCACCGGAATGCCAGGTTCTCTTCCTGTGCTGAACAGACAGGTGGTAGAGTATGCCCTGGCTGTGGGGCTGGCTGCCAACTGTGAAATTCACCAATATTGTAAATTTGACCGGAAGAATTATTTCTATCCGGACAATCCTCAGAACTATCAGATTTCCCAGCTGTACCTTCCCATCTGCCATGACGGATGGGTGGAGATTGAGACAGCAGCCGGAAATAAGAGGATTGGCATTCACGAGATTCATATGGAGGAGGATGCAGGGAAGCTGATTCATGATGAGTGGGAGGATTGTTCTCTGGTGGATTACAACCGAAGCGGCGTACCTCTCATTGAGATTGTCTCTGAACCAGATATGAGAAGTGCAGACGAGGTGATTGCTTATCTGGAAAAGCTTCGGATGATGATACAATATTTGGGGGCATCTGACTGTAAGCTTCAGGAGGGCTCCATGCGTGCAGATGTGAATCTGTCCGTCCGGGAGGTGGGAGCAAAAGAATTTGGAACCCGGACGGAAATGAAAAATTTAAATTCCTTTAAGGCCATTGCCCGTGCCATTGAAGGGGAGAAAAACCGGCAGATTGAGCTTTTGGAGGACGGGAAAAAGGTGGTGCAGGAGACCCGAAGATGGGACGACAACAAAGAAAGTTCCCATGCCATGCGCTCGAAGGAGGACGCCAAGGATTACCGATATTTTCCGGACCCGGACCTTCCCCCTGTGGTTATTGACGATGCCTGGATTGCCAGGGTGAGGGAGCGCCAGCCGGAGCTGCAGACAGAAAAGCTGGCCCGCTATCAAAAAGAGTATGGGCTTCCCAGGTATGATGCTCACATTCTTACCAGCTCCAAGCATCTGGCAGATTTGTTTGAAGAAACCGTGAAACTATGCGGCCAGCCAAAAGAGGTTTCCAACTGGCTGATGACAGATGCCATGCGTCTTTTAAAGGAAAAGGGACAGGAGCCGGAGCAGATTTCCATGGATCCCAGGCATCTGGCAGATTTGGTAAAAATGGTGGGGGAGAATGTAATCAACCGCACAATTGCCAGGGATGTGTTTGAGGCGGTTTTTACAGAGAATGTGAATCCAAAAGAGTATGTGGAGTCAAAGGGCCTGACCGTGGTTCGGGACGAAGGGGCATTGCAATCTGTGATTGAGGAAATTCTTGAGAAAAATCCTCAGTCCGTGGCAGATTATAAGGCCGGTAAGCAGAAGGCTATGGGGTTTGTGGTAGGCCAGACCATGCGGGCCATGAAGGGAAAAGCGGATCCGGCTGTGGTAAATCAGCTGGTGAAGGAGCTGCTGGAACAGAGATAAGGAAAGAAAAAACAGATTGTAAAACAAAGGGATTTCGTGTAAAATGGTTAGAAACCCCATAAGCGGTTGACAGAAGAATGAATATTACCAATTTCAGATGAAGGAGGAAATCAATATGCAGCCATATGCAGAGATGAGCAATGAGGAACTGCTTGCTTTAAAAAAACAGCTGGCAGTCCGGTACCGGGATTTCCAGGGAAAGGATTTAAGACTTGACATGTCCAGAGGAAAGCCAAGTGTAGACCAGCTGGACCTTTCCATGGGTATGATGGATGTGTTGGGCAGCGAGGATGATCTGACCTGTGATGATGGCACGGACTGCCGGAATTATGGCGTGCTCACCGGAATCGGAGAGGCTAAGGAGCTGCTGGGAGACATGATGGAGGTAGCTCCGGAGAATATTATCATCTATGGAAACTCCAGCCTGAATGTAATGTTTGACACAGTATCCCGTTCCATGACCCACGGGGTGATGGGCAACACGCCCTGGTGCAAGCTGGATAAAGTGAAGTTTTTGTGTCCAGTGCCTGGATATGACAGGCATTTTGCCATTACGGAATATTTTGGTATTGAGATGATCAATGTTCCTCTGACAGGGGAAGGCCCGGATATGGATATGGTGGAGGAGCTGGTGCGGGAGGATGAAAGCATCAAGGGAATCTGGTGTGTTCCCAAATATTCCAATCCGACTGGCAACAGCTATTCGGATGTGACTGTCCGCCGTTTTGCCCGGTTAAAGCCAGCTGCCCCGGATTTTCGGATTTATTGGGACAATGCTTATGGAAT
>CATLIJ010000243.1 GCA_949948825.1 uncultured Clostridiaceae bacterium | reverse complement strand
TTTGGAACACCCGATTTTTAAGTCCTCCACAGCTGCTGGCTGGGAAGAAGCATTTTCCCCACTGCTCTACATAGTGGAATACCCGGATTTGCTGCCTGCGCAGGTCATGGGATATGCTTACCTTTTTTTCGGCGGTTTGATGCAGCACTCTGCCACTGCCAAGCCTTTGCCAAAAGATGATATCAAGAAATTTTATGTCCAGTCCACTGTAGACTACATGGAAAACCACTACATGGATGACATCACTGTAGAAGATATGGCAGCTCACTTAGGTTTAAACCGCAGCTATTTCAGCAAGCTTTTTAAAAAAATGACTCAGAAATCTCCCCAGGAATTTCTGATCCTCTATCGAATCAACAAAGCCTGCGAATACCTGCGCTCTACAGATTTGACGATTGGAGAGGTAGCCAGCCAGGTTGGATACCCCAACCCGTTTCATTTTACCCGCACCTTTAAAAGTGTTATGCAGATGCCCCCCAATGAGTGGAGGCGGCGGAATATTTTCAGGAAAAACAAGTCAGGAGAACATACATGAAAAAAATAACCATTATTGACGGTCAGGGAGGGAAAATGGGAAGGGCGATTGTAGAACAGCTGAAAAAGCAGTTTCCCAAACAGGAAATCCTGGCCATTGGCACCAACAGCACTGCCACAACCGCCATGCTGAAGGCAGGAGCTGATTACGGCGCTACCGGAGAGAACCCGGTAATCGTGGCTGCCAGAGATTCCGATTTGATCATTGGCCCGATTGGCATTGTAATCGCTGACTCTCTTCACGGCGAAGTGACGCCAGCTATGGCCGCAGCAGTCGGCCAAAGCCGTGCCAGACAGCTTCTCATGCCAGTGAATCGGTGCAACCACCATGTCATTGGCACAGAACAAATGTCCCTGAATGAGATTATTTCCTGTGTTATAAAAGAAGTTGAAAAATGTTTAAAGGAAGAATTGCAGTAAAGCAGCAGAAGAAAAATCTCTTTTACTCAATCGTAACAGTTCAGACGGGTCATACCAGAAAATGGCTATGTGTTGCCACATAGCCATTTTCTGATGGTTTCATCTGAGTGATGAACACAAATTCCTAATCCGCTTCTAAAACCGAAACTTATCCTCAAAATACCCCTTCAATTCTGCAATCGGCACCCGGACCTGGTCCATGGTATCCCGGTCTCTGACTGTCACCGCATGGTCTGTCTCTGACTCAAAGTCATAGGTCACACAGAAGGGCGTCCCGATCTCATCCTGTCTGCGGTAACGCTTCCCAATATTGCCCCGGTCATCATACTCACAGTTATAGTATTTGCTCAGCTCCCCATAAATCTTCTCCGCTCCCTCTGCCAGCTTTTTGGACAAAGGCAGCACGCCGATCTTCACCGGAGCCAGAGCCGGATGGAAATGGAGCACAGTCCGCACATCCCCTTCCCCGATCTCCTCCTCATCATAAGCAGCACAGAGGAAAGCAAGCGTCACCCGGTCTGCCCCAAGAGACGGCTCAATCACATAAGGAATATAACGCTCCTTGGTCTCATCATCAAAATAAGACAGATCCTGACCAGAAGTCTCCTGATGGCGGCTTAAGTCATAGTTGGTTCGGTCTGCAATCCCCCACAGCTCACCCCATCCAAAGGGGAACAAAAACTCAATGTCTGTGGTGGCCTTGCTGTAAAAGCTAAGCTCCTCTGGCTCGTGGTCTCTGGCCCGCATCTCCTCGTCCTTCATTCCAAGCGACTTCAGCCAGTCAATGCAAAACTGCTTCCAGTAAGCAAACCACTCTAAATCTGTGTCCGGCTTACAGAAAAATTCCAGCTCCATCTGCTCAAATTCCCTGGTGCGGAAAGTAAAGTTTCCAGGAGTAATCTCATTCCGGAAGGATTTCCCCACCTGGGCAATTCCAAAGGGAACCTTTTTCCGGGAAGTCCGCTGTACATTCTTAAAATTCACAAAAATGCCCTGGGCAGTCTCCGGACGGAGATATACCGTATTCTTGGCATCCTCTGTAACCCCCTGGAAGGTCTTGAACATCAGGTTAAACTGGCGGATATCCGTAAAATCATGCTTGCCGCAGCTGGGACAGCAGATATTATTGTCATCAATGTATTTTTTCATCTCCTCCTGAGACCAGGCATCCACAGAGCCTTCCATCTGGATTCCCTTTTCCTCCATATAGCTCTCAATCAGCTGGTCTGCCCGGAAACGCTCCTTACAGGCTTTGCAATCCATAAGAGGATCTGAAAAGCTGCCCAAATGTCCGGAAGCCACCCAGGTCTGTGAGTTCATCAAAATGGCGCAGTCCACTCCCACATTGTAGGGGCTTTCCTGGACAAACTTCTGCCACCAGGCCTTCTTTACATTATTTTTCAGCTCCACTCCAAGATTCCCGTAATCCCAGGTATTGGCAAGACCGCCGTAAATCTCAGAACCCGGATATACAAACCCTCTGCTCTTTGCCAGCGCTACAATCTTCTCCAATGTCTTTTCCATGTCTGTCATCCTCTCTTATTGAAATATGATATAATTCATTCCCTCTCCGGTCACAGCCGTATGTTCATCCCGAATGGAAGCGCCTCCCGAGGAAACATACTTTACCTTTCCCTCCAGACACACCACTCCGGCCCCTTCCACAGCCACAGCCTTATATTTTGACTGTCCGGCCACATCTGCCGCCGGGGCCGTGCTGCCGTCCATGGCCATAAATGTACCGTCAAACTCTCCTGAAGCCAGCACCTCTGCCGCTGTGCCTGCCATGAGGGCTGTCACTGTATGGGTGTCATCCCCCACAGTCTGGGAAAATCCCACAAAATGCTGCGGCATCCCGTATTCAAAAATCAGGGTCCCGGTCTGTCCCTCCAGCTTGCAGGACTTTAAGGCCACAGGAAGCTTTGCCTTCTTGTCACTGTTCTCAAAAGACGCCTCCGCCCCATTGGCCGCGTTGTAATCCTGCACCCACTGGCGGGTATCTGCTGCCAGCTCCTCCTGGCTGTACAGCTCATTGGCCTGGACTGAGGTAAATACCATGGCGCTCTCCACTTCCAAATCCTTTGTCACATAAATACTGTTCTCATTGGCCGCCCAGGAGCGGCCTCCCAGCTTCCCGCAGGATACCATCAGCATTCCAACGGCTCCCAGCAGAAAAAGACCTGCAAATCTCTGCTTTTTCATAATCTCCTCCAGTTTGTGTAAATCAGTACACCCATTATAGCGTCAATTTGTAATATTTTCAATACCTGCATATAAAAAACCTCCGAAGCCATTGCCCCGAAGGTTTTTCCATAATGATCTGCCCCCTGTGGACAGGGGCATGTGTCCTCTAATCTGCAAAGAATATCATTTCCACATATGCTCTTACCCAAACACCGCTTTATAATCTGCCTGAAACTTCTCAATCCCTGCATCTGTCAAGGGATGCTTTGTCATCTGCTCCAGCACCTTATAGGGAACGGTCGCAATCTGCGCCCCTGCCCGGGCGCAGTCAATCACATGAATGGGATTGCGGATGCTTGCAGCAATGATCTCGGTCTCAATCTGATGAATGTCAAAAATCTCTCCAATCTCCTCAATTAAATCAATTCCAGGCATGGAGATATCATCTAACCGGCCAAGAAACGGCGACACATAGGCTGCCCCTGCCCGGGCCGCAAGCAAAGCCTGAGCTGCCGTAAACACCAAAGTCACATTGGTGCGGATTCCTTCCTTGTGAAGAACCTTTACTGCCTTCAGACCTTCCATGGTCATGGGAATCTTCACCACCATATTGGGATGAATGGCGGCAATCTCCCGGCCCTCCTGAATCATCCCGTGTGCGTCCACTGTGGTGGCCTTCACCTCTCCGCTGATCGGTCCGTCCACAATGGACGCGATCTCCTGAATCACCTGGCCAAAATCCCGGCCCTCCTTTGCAATCAAAGACGGATTGGTGGTCACGCCACAGATAATTCCCATGTCATTCGCCTTGCGGATCTCCTCCACATTGGCAGTATCTACAAAAAATTTCATACTTCCTTTGCTCCTTTCAACCTTTTTCCCACTGCTCCTTTTCCCTCTCCTCTGCAGTGCAGCCCCGATCTCCCTTCGCTCCCGGGTTTTCCCCTTTATTCCACTGCTCCTTACCTTCGTGGAGTATATCACATTCCGGAGAGTTATGCAAATGGATTCTCACCCGGATACCGCATTCCCTTTGGCTGATTGAATCCAATCTCCTCCACCTCCACGCCTATGTACTTAAACACCTCATACAGCGCCATGCCAAAATGCCCAAAGGCCACAGCCCCATGATGAGGGTAATTCTTCTCAATCAGCACATGGCGGTAAAATCTTCCCATCTCTGGAATGGCAAAGATTCCGATTGCCCCAAAGGATCTGGTGGCAG
>CATLIJ010000242.1 GCA_949948825.1 uncultured Clostridiaceae bacterium | reverse complement strand
GTGATTTCATTTTGAGTTCATTTTCCTTTTAGCTTGATTTCATCTAAAAGTGATAGAGTGTCAAAAAAAGAAAGGCTCCATCATGGATGTGGACTGGAATGGGAGGAATTATTGTGGATAAGAAGCAGATGGTATTATATGAGGATTTTCTGACGATCATCAGAGAGCTAAGTGATATTGCCCGCAGAATTGCCAGAGTAGAGGAGGAAAAGGCGGTGGCTTTATCTTTGAAACATCACGAGCTTTTAGATGGCTTTATGAAAAAAGAGCAAGCTTATATATTGAAGCTTCGGGGACTGGATCAGCACAGAGTCCGGCTGGCAAAGTCTCTGGGATGGGATTCTCTGACCTTTTCCCAAATTTTGGATAAGATTGAACCTATGAAAAAGGAATATTTAAAAGATCTGTTTGGTGAATTGGAGCAGGAGCTTAAAGTGCTTTTGCAATCCAGGGAGGTTGCAAACAGGATGATGGATGTCAGAGTCTATGAGCTTTTTATTGCTGCAAAACATCAGGAGGGGATTCCTTATGATCGTGTACGAAGGGTGGATCTGGATGGATTTCCCCATACAAATCTGTGTGACAGATATGGTTGATCTGCAGGGATTCTCTTAGATGGTGATTCCATGGAGGTGTTTTTGAAGTGGTATCATTGTATTTATAATGTCAACTTTTCATTATACACTGGACAAATAAAAGATTTTCGTTTATAGTATTTGTAAATTATGTTACAATTTACATGATCACAATTACAAGGCAACAGAAGGATTAACCAGGAGGTGGAGACATTGATATCATTGTATGAAGGCGGCGTCTATCTGGTTAGGGGGACAGAGCTGATTCCCCAAGGGGAGCGGGGCAGGGTGAAGGCCCTGACCGGACAGGAGGCAGACAAGGCGGCTGCAAAGAAGGAGACCATTGCCTATTCCATATTGGAGGCTCATAACACATCTGATGATATGGAGCATCTGAAGCTCCGTTTTGATTCTATGGCATCCCATGATATTACGTTTGTAGGTATTGTGCAGACAGCAAAGGCATCTGGCATGGAGCAGTTTCCCATTCCCTATGTGCTGACCAACTGCCATAACACCCTCTGTGCGGTGGGAGGCACCATCAATGAGGATGACCACATGTTTGGCCTTTCGGCGGCAAAAAAGTATGGAGGCATTTATGTTCCTCCTCATATTGCAGTAATCCATCAATATATGAGGGAAAAAATGGCAGGCTGCGGGCAGATGATTCTGGGCTCGGACAGCCATACCCGCTATGGGGCGCTGGGAACCATGGCTGTGGGAGAGGGCGGCGGCGAGCTGGTGAAGCAGCTTTTAAGAGATACCTATGATGTGAATTATCCGGAGGTTGTGGCCGTCTATCTGGACGGAGCGCCAAAGCCGGGGACAGGGCCTCAGGATATTGCTCTGGCAATCATTGTAGCTGTATTCAAAAATGGTTATGTGAAGAACAAGGTTATGGAGTTTGTGGGACCTGGGGTTGCCTCCATGACAACGGATTACCGGAATGGCGTGGATGTGATGACAACTGAGACCACCTGCCTTACCTCCATCTGGAGGACAGATGAGGACACAAGAGCCTATCTGGCAAAGCATCACAGGGAGGAGGCTTACAAGGAGCTGGCGCCGGGAGACATCGCTTACTATGATGGCTGTGTTTATGTGGACCTTTCTGCTGTGAAGCCCATGATTGCCCTGCCGTTTCATCCCAGTAATGCCTTTGAGATTGACGAGCTGAAGGGAAACCTGACGGATATTTTGAGGGAAGTGGAGAAGGAGGCAGACAAGGTGTCTGGCGGCAAGGCTTCCTTTACTCTTTTGGACAAAGTGAAGGATGGGGAGCTGATGGTGCAGCAGGCAGTCATAGCAGGGTGTGCCGGAGGTACTTACACCAATCTGATGGAAGCGGCACAGGCATTAAAAGGGAAAAGCTGCGGCTGGGATGAGTTTTCTCTTGCTGTATATCCTTCTTCCCAGCCAGTGTTTGCGGATCTGGTGAAAAAGGGAGCAGTATCCGATCTGATGAACGCAGGTGCAATTATCCGCACTGCATTCTGCGGCCCATGCTTTGGGGCAGGGGATACGCCCTGCAACAATGGCCTTAGCATCCGGCATACAACCAGAAACTTCCCCAACCGGGAAGGGTCAAAGCCTGGTAACGGGCAGATGGCCGCAGTGGCTCTGATGGATGCCAGATCCATTGCAGCCACAGCAGCCAATCAGGGGCGGCTGACCTCAGCCTGGGAGATGGAGGGCTGGGATTCGGTTCCTGAATATGAGTATGATGACAGCTCTTATGAAAACCGTGTGTACTGCGGCTTTGGAGAGGGAGACAAAGACCGGGAGCTGATCTATGGGCCGAATATTAAGGACTGGCCGGACATGAGTCCTCTGGCAGAGAATATTCTTCTGCAGGTGTGTTCCAAGATTCTGGACCCAGTGACTACCACAGATGAGCTGATTCCTTCCGGGGAGACTTCCTCTTACCGGTCCAATCCTTTAGGGCTGGCGGAGTTTACTCTCTCCAGAAGGGACCCGGAGTATGTGGCCAGAGCAAAGGCAGCAGACCGGCTGGAGCGGGAGAGGATTGCAAAGAAGGCTGCCGGGGAGTTTGTGCCAGAGGCAGCTCTTGAGACTGTTTTCCAGCAGATCCGGCAGATTCCGGACATCGGGCAGGTGAATCCGGAGGAGGTGGAGATCGGCAGCATGATCTATGCAAGAAAGCCAGGAGATGGCTCTGCCAGAGAGCAGGCGGCCAGCTGCCAGCGGGTGATTGGAGGACTTGCCAATATTACCAAAGAATATGCCACAAAACGATACCGCTCCAATGTGATGAACTGGGGGATGATTCCTTTTCAGATGGAGGCAGAGCCGGAATTTGAGGTGGGAGATTACATTTATGTTCCAGGAATCCGCACTGCTCTGGACGGAGATCTGAAAAATATCACAGCCTATGTGATCAAAGGAGAAACAGAGGCCAAAGGGGCGGACCAGAATGAAACGGAAACAAAGGCCAGAGCAGTCAGGGACTCTTGCATCAAAGAAATTCATCTGTATATTGGAGATATGACAGCAGAAGAGAGGGAGATTGTGAAGGCAGGTTGCCTGATTAATTATAACAGAAACAGACAGAAAGGATGTTAGCCTATGGTGAGAGACAGTTATCTTGCACAATTTTATGGAAAATCTCAGAATTATACGGAAATTCCCAATGAGTGGTACAAAGAATACAATGTGAAAAAGGGTCTGCGCAATGAAGATGGAACCGGTGTGCGGATTGGCCTTACCAGAGTTTCTGACGTGGTTGGCTATGAAGAGACAGAAGAAGGGGTAAAGGCAGTTCCGGGAAAGCTGTATTACCGGGGCATTGATGTGATTGATTTGGTAAAAGGAAAAAGAGGCAGCCATTTTGGTTATGAGGAGGTTTGCTTTCTTCTTCTTTTCGGATACCTTCCAAAGCGGAAGGAGCTGGACCGTTTTTGCAATATTATCCGGGAATGCTATGAGATACCAGATGAATTTGTGGAGATGAATCTGCTGCGCATGCCGGGAATGAATCTGATGAATAAGCTTCAGGATGCGGTGCTTACTTTATATAATTATGATGAAGATCCGGATAACACGGGAGTTTATGAGACTTTGGTAAAGGGGATCAATCTGTTGGCAAAGCTGCCATCCATTGCCTGCTATGCCTATCAGAGCAAGGTTCATTATTATGAGAGGGACAGCCTGTTTATCCATTATGCTAATCCGAAGTATTCCATTGCGGAGAATTTTTTAAGCCTTCTGCGGAAGGATCAGAAGTTTTCCGTGAAGGAGGCAGGGCTTTTAGACATTATTTTGATGCTTCATGCAGATCATGGCGGCGGTAATAACTCCACTTTTACCAATGTGGTGATTTCCTCCACTGGCACGGATATTTATTCTACCATGTGCGGAAGCATTGGCTCCTTAAAAGGTCCCCGCCACGGAGGCGCCAACATAAAGGTTGCTGAGATGATGGATGCAGTGCTGGAGGAGGTAGGAGGATATAAGGCAGATGACTCCAAAATCCGGAAGGCAGTGGAAAAGCTGATGGACGGAGAATTGTATGACCGTTCTGGTCTGGTCTATGGCTTTGGCCATGCGGTATATACCATTTCAGATCCAAGGGCAGATATGCTTCGGGCCTGCTGCAATGCTGTGGCCAAGGAGAAGAACCTGATGACTGAGCTGGAGTTCCGCATGCGGTTTGAGCAGATTGCCAGACAGGTCATGGAGGAGAAAAAGGGCAAGGCTCTTCCTGCCAATGTGGACTATTACAGCGGCTTTGCCTATGAGATGCTGGGAATCCCAAGAGATCTTTATACACCATTATTTATGTGCAGCAGAACTGTAGGCTGGCTGGC
>CATLIJ010000241.1 GCA_949948825.1 uncultured Clostridiaceae bacterium | reverse complement strand
CGTTCCAGCGGAGAGGGTGGGATTCGAACCCACGCGCCCTTGCGGACAAACGGTTTTCAAGACCGCCTCGTTATGACCACTTCGATACCTCTCCTCAAACGTGCTTCCCTATCTTACTAAAATCTGCAACATTTGTCAAGTAGTTTTTTTCATATTTTTCATTTTTTCGCGTCTTCAAAATCAGATGCAATTCCTGGCATCACAATACCAATTGTTCTGCCGCTTTGAAACCATTTCTTCCAATTTTTTTCAGTGACGCGACAGTTATGTATTCTACCACCTATTTTTCCATATGTCAACAGCTTTTTTCATTTTTTGTCAAATTTCCCCTCTCCGCTGCAAAAGCGCTTCTGCAAACACCAGATCCTCCGGAGTAGTCACCTTCAGGTTTTCATAACTTCCCTCAATCATTTTCACCCTCCGGGAAGTCCATTTTTCTACAATCATAGCATCATCTGTAATACCGGACTGACACGCCTCATCTCCCATAATCTGGTCATAAGCCTTGCGAATCAATGGGTAGGAAAACCCCTGAGGCGTCTGAATCTGCCACAAAAAGGAACGATCCGGAGTTTCCACGGCAAAACCCTCCCTGTCCAAAACCTTTATGGTGTCCTTGGCCGGCATACCTGCCGCACAGGCTTCATATTCCACAGCGCCCCGAATGACTCTTCGAATGATATCTGTGCTAACCAGGGGTCTCGCTCCGTCATGAATCAGCACATATTCACAGGAAGAAAGGGCTTTCAGCCCTTCATAAACCGAATGATACCGCTCCCGGCCTCCTTCTGTTATTGCCTTCACCTGAAAAGGGCCAAAAGGATTCAGAATCTCTTTTTTGACATATTCCTGTTCTCCGGCTCCCACTACCAGGACAATCTCATCAATCTCCGGACAGGAAAACGCCTCCAGTGCGTAAGTAATCACTGGTTTTCCTGCCAGCATCATGTATTGTTTCTGTACCGGGCTGTTCATCCGCTTCCCCTGTCCGCCTGCCAGAATCACTGCGCCGATCCGTCTGCCCTTGTCCATAGAATTCACCGTCCTATCGCTCCCCCAGCTTCAGATTGGGAACTGCATTTAAGTCCCACCCATGCCGGGTTCCTTTTTGATACTCAAAATAAGCTGCCGCCCCAATCATCGCCCCATTGTCCGTGCATAGAACTGGCGGCGGATAATAAAACTCCAGCTGATTCTCTTCACATGCTTTTTTCATGGCGCTGCGCAGGGCAGAGTTTGAGGCCACGCCTCCGGCTATGGCCAGACGACTGTACCCATATTCCTTTGCCGCCGTCACGGTTCGGCTGACTAAAACCTCTACCACTGCATTTTGAAAGGATGCTGCCAGATCAGGTACGCAAATGTCTTCTCCCATCATCCTTGCATGATTAATATAATTCAAAACAGCAGACTTCAGGCCGCTGAAGCTGAAATCATAGGGCGAGCCTGCCACCTTTCCCCTGGGAAACGAAACAGCATAAGGATTCCCGGTTTTAGCCGCCTGATCCACCTTCGGCCCTCCGGGATAGCCCAGTCCCACGGCGCGGGCCACCTTGTCAAAGGCTTCCCCTGCTGCATCATCCCTGGTTCTGCCAATAATCTCAAACTCTCCGTAGTCTTTTACAATAACCAGATGAGTATGGCCGCCGGACACGATCAGACATACAAACGGCGGCTCCAGCTCTGGCTGAAAGACTCCTTTTCCCGGATAACTGGTAATAAAGTTGGCCGCCACATGTCCCTCAATGTGATGAACTCCCACCAAAGGCTTCTTCGCTCCATAGGCAATGGCTTTTGCCTCTGCCACTCCTACCAGCAATGCTCCCACCAGACCGGGACCATAAGTCACTCCAATGGCTGTTATATCCGAAAGTCCGACTCCTGCATCGGAAAGAGCTGCAGTAATCACCTGATTGACCTGCTCAATATGCCGGCGGGAAGCAATCTCCGGCACCACCCCGCCAAATTGTGTATGAACAGCAATCTGGGAAGCAATCACATTGGACAGAACTTCCCTTCCATTTCTGACTACTGCTGCCGCTGTCTCATCGCAGGAGCTTTCGATTCCCAAGATTAAAATATCTCTGGATTCCATAAATATCCTCGTCCCCTGTTACTTAAGAGGACTTTCCTCCTCTTCCTCAAAGGTCAGCTCTGCGCTCCAGCCGTCTCTGGCAGCCTTTGCCTGCGGAAAAATCTTCCGTACCTTTTCCATATATTCCTCTGGTTTGGTCAATGACGGACTGTAATGGGTCAGCCACATTTCCCTTGGTTCTGCCTTCCTGGCCAGAGAGGCGGCTTCATACATGGTCATATGCTTATATTCTCTTGCCTTGGTTTCCTTCCCGTCCTCTCCATACATTCCTTCGCAAATAAACAGATCCGCATCCCTTGCGTACTCTGCAATCACTGGCACCGGACGGGTATCCGTGCAGTAGACTATCTTAATTCCCCGGCGTTCTGGTCCCAAAACCATATCTGGCGTGTACAGCTTTTGATCTATTTCCAGCGTCTCGCCCTTTTGCAGCCGGCTCCAGGCTTTCATAGGCACATTCGCAGCTCTGGCCCTCTCCACGTCAAAACGGCCGGCACGGGGAATCGTAATCCTATAACCATAGCAGATTACATTATGGTTTACCCGGTATGCGTCAATCACATAGGGACCAAGCCGAAGCTTCTTACGGCTTTCTTCCAGTTCAATAAACCGCAGGGGAAACGGCAGCTCCGGCGCAATACAGCGCAATGCCGCCACCACCCGCTCCAGCCCTTTGGGACCCACCATGGTAAGAGGCTCGGTCCGCTCTGCATTGCCCATGGTAAGAAGCAGACCCGGCAAACCGCTGATATGGTCCGCATGATAATGGGTAAAACAAATAATATCAATCGGCTTGGGACTCCAGCCCTTTTCCTTAAGCGCCACCTGAGTCCCCTCTCCGCAGTCAATCAACAGGCTGCTGCCCTCACACCGGGCCATCATGGATGTCAGCCATCGGTAAGGCAGGGGCATCATCCCTCCGGTTCCCAGCAAACAGATATCTAACATAAATGTGTTTTCCTCACTTTTCTATTTGAGTCCCATACAAAAACAGCACTCTATAGAATGATAACACACCTGTCAGATGAATTCAACCTGTTCCTCCACATCCGGCTCCACCCGGAACTGTCCCAGAAGATTGTCATAGCATTCTTCACACATATCCCAATGATGAATCTCCCCGTCCTTTTCTGAAAAGAAATCCCATGCATGATGGACAGAGATAGCCCCTTCCCTCAAAACACCGCTTTTCACCACCAGTTTTTTTCCGCAGCAATTGCAGATTACGGCCTCCAGCTGACCGCCGCTTTTGTACTTTCTCATCTTATTCTCGCCCTTCCTTCCTGATTTCAGACCGGCGGCGCCCTGTTTCCTGTTACCTGATTCAATGCGTTTCCCATGAATTTAATCAGATTATTTCTGATATGGAAACGGGGCATCCCCTATACCGGATACCCCTACATTATAAGACATAATGATTCATTTTTTAAGTGGAAAATGTTGTATAAAGTCAGGTCAGCTTTCTCTCCGCCACATGATGACAGCATCCTCCAGAGGATTCCGGTAATAACCCTTCCGCACTGCCTCTGGTGCAAAGCCAAAGGATTCATAGAGCCTTCGGGCCGCCAGGTTGCTCTCCCGCACCTCCAGACTGATGGCACAGGCATATCTTCCCATGGCATAGCTTACCATGGCTTCCATCATTTTTCTTCCGGCTCCCAGCCTGCGCTTATTGGGCAGAACAGCAATCCTCTGAATTTCCCCCTCCCCTGCCAGCAGGCGAAGACAGCAATAGCCAATAATCCGGCCCTCCTGCTCTGCGACAAAATACACATCATAAGGGCTGTGTATCCCAGCTTCCAAAAGCTTATAGGACCAGCATTCAGCAAAGCACATCTTTTCCAAATCTGCCACACAGGCAAGATCTTCCTCCCTCATCCGGCGGATCATAACTCCTCCCCTGTTCCCACGCTATGGCCGGCAGCCAGCTCTTTTGCCTTACCCTGCCGTCTGGCCTCCTCCAGCTCCCGCTCTGCCTGGGCCTTGCGCATATAGTCCGGCCTGTGCTCCGCTGCAGTCTCCACCTGTCCCCTGGCCAGATACACAGCCCCCAAAGCAGCTACGGACGCCGCCCGCTGGCGGTTTACATGCGCCGGAGCATACTGATGGGGAATAACAAGCCGCTGTTCCAAAAGCTCCTCATAAGCCGCTGTGCCGTCTCCAAGAAAGATCACCCTTTCCCCCCGCTGATTCAACTCCTCTGCCAGTACCTCCACATCCATAGAGCACCCTGGCTTTATGGGGCAAAGTGCTGTCCTGCAGTGATAAAGCCCTGTATATACCTGATTTCTCCGTGCATCCATCATGGGACATATAAGAGCAGAAGCCCCATACAGATTGTAAGCCAGCGCCT
>CATLIJ010000240.1 GCA_949948825.1 uncultured Clostridiaceae bacterium | reverse complement strand
ATGCCCCTCATCCAATTGGTAAACCGGTCTTTGTAATACACCATTGGCATAACCAAGCCATAAATCCTGATATACGCGCCATCGCGGGAAATGGTATGCCAGCAATTGTCTGTCACAATCACCCCAAGGCTTTTTAACTGCCCAGTCAGCTTTTCCACTGCCAGGGTTCCCAAGCTTTGCTCGTGATTGCCCAGGACCCAGTAGACCGGGCAGATTCGAACCAGCCTTCTGCAAAGCTTCAGAAGCCGGGAGAGAGAATGGAAGGAAGTATCTGCCATATCGCCAGTCATCACAATAATGTGGGGTTTTTCCTCCTTTATTTTTCCGATCAAAAATTCATTGCTTTTGCCGTAAAGCATTCCATGAAGATCCGAAAGCTGAACAATCCGGAACCCGGCAAATTCTTCCGGAATCTGCCGGGAGCAGATATTATAATAAACTGTTTGAAACAAATGTCGTCCTTTCTGAACCGAGTGTTTGGTTCTCTTTCTTTTATTCAACTGTCACCTTCACAAAGTTCTTCTTTCCCCGCTTCACAATCTTTCCATCTCCGGCAAATTCTTCCTTTGTATAGGATGTTTTTATATCTTTGATCTGTGTTCCGTCTATGGATACTCCGCCCTGCTCCACATTCCTTCTGGCCTCTGACCGGGAGGATGCAAGGCCGGACTTTTGCAGCACTGCCAGAATATCAATCCTTCCGTCTGTAAAATCCTCCTCCTTCAGACAGCAGGAGGGCATGTTTTCCAGATTTCCCTGCCCGCCAAACAAAGCTTTTGCCGCTGTCTGTGCCTTGTCTGCCTCTTCCTTACCGTGAACCAGCTTTGTCAGCTCCCAGGCAAGAATCTCCTTTGCTGTATTCAGCTGGCTTCCTTCCCACTTGTCCATCTCATTGATCTCTTCAACAGGCAGGAAGGTCAACATCCGCAGGCATTTTAACACATCCGAGTCAGCCACATTTCTCCAGTACTGATAAAATTCATAGGGAGATGTCTTGTCCGGGTCCAGCCATACAGCGCCGGACTGGGTCTTGCCCATCTTCTTGCCCTCGGAATTTAAAAGCAGGGTAATGGTCATGGCATGGGCATCCTTGCCTAATTTCCGGCGGATCAGCTCTGTTCCGCCCAGCATATTGCTCCATTGATCATCGCCGCCAAACTGCATATTACAGCCGTAATTCTGAAACAGCATATAGAAATCATAGCTCTGCATGATCATGTAGTTAAACTCCAGGAAGCTAAGGCCCTTTTCCATTCTCTGCTTGTAGCACTCAGCCCGAAGCATGTTATTCACAGAAAAGCATGAGCCGACCTCCCGCAAAAGCTCTACATAATTCAGTTTTAACAGCCAGTCTGCATTATTTACCATCAGCGCCTTGCCATCTGAAAAGTCAATAAACCGGCTCATCTGTTTTTTAAAGCACTCGCAGTTATGGGCAATTCTCTCCTCTGTCATCATCTGGCGCATATCGGTCCGGCCAGAAGGATCTCCCACCATACCGGTTCCTCCGCCGATTAATGCGATGGGCTTGTTGCCTGCCATCTGCAGCCGTTTCATCAGGCAGAGGGCCATGAAATGCCCCACATGCAGGCTGTCTGCCGTGGGGTCAAAACCAATATAGAATGTAGCCTCCCCGGCATTTACCATCTTCTTTATCTCTTCTTCATTTGTCACCTGGGCAATCAGCCCTCTGGCCACCAGCTCTTCATAACAATTCATAGGTTTGTCTCCTTATATCTTTTTGTTCTTTTGTTATTCTCATATTTAGCTTCACCTCATGATAATCCCATCTGAGTGCGCATAAATCTGCGTTCCCGAATCCGGTCTGCATCTTTTCTTATATCATCCAAATTCATAGGATTATCACTGCCAACATCCTCTGGTATCCCCACCCGTGAATTCTTCCAAGCAATCTCCCCATGGGTCAGACGACTTAAACTCCAGGAATCTTTGGCAGCATAATGATCAAATACCTTGTCCATGACACCAGAAATACGCTCTATAACATCATCAGGAACATTACTAGAAAAAGTATTATCCCGATATAAAGTATATGACAAATCTCAAATAAAATCTATTGACATTTTGTATAATTTAACAATCGAATGTTTGTTCGATTTTCATAAGAATATCTCCTTAGCTTTCCTCTCCTGCTGCCTCCTTTATACACTCAAGAAAGCGCTCTCCGTATTTGTCATACTTAAATTCTCCCACCCCGGACACAGACATCATCTCTGTCTTATTCTGAGGCTTTTTCCGGCACATGTCAAGGAGTGTCTTATCGGAAAACACCATATAAGGAGGCACCTTTTCTTCTCTGGCAATCCGGGTCCGCAAGGTCCGCAATTTTTCAAACAATGCCTCTCCTGCTTCGGACAGATTTCCGGCAAGAGCTGAGCTTTTCCTCTCCTTCTTTTCTTTGCCCTGAACCGCTTTCTCCTGTTCTTTTGCCATTTTCATCACAACCGTCTCCCCCTCCTCCAAAATCCTCCGGGAATTGCCGGTCAGCTTTACAATAGCATATTCATCCTTTGTTACAGCCAGATACTCCTGAAGCATCAGGTAATTGAGCACCTGGCGCAGCCGGTGGGACGGTTCTTTGGCAAGAGCTGCATAATAGGGATTTTCATTCATCCGGTACTGGCGGATCTTGGCTGTATTAGCTCCCCGGACCGTATCGATAATCACATTCACCCCATACCTTTGACGGCAGGTACGGACACAGCCAAGCAAGATCTCTGCCTGTTTGGTTACATCCACAGTCTCAAACTGTGTGAGGCAGTTTTTACAGTTGCCGCAGTAGTTGGACCCATACTCCCCAAAATATCTTAAGATGTAGTCCCGCAGGCAGTCATTGGTAAAGCAGTAAAAGGTCATCTTCCGCAGACGCTCCCGGTCCCGCTCCTGTACCAATGCTCTGGTAAACTCATCCAGTTCCTGATTATCCTGGTTATGGTCAATAAAAAACTGGTTGGTAATCACATCCTGACCTGCATAGTAAAGAATGCATTCTGCCGGTTCTCCGTCCCTCCCTGCCCGTCCTGCCTCCTGATAATAGGCTTCCATGTTCTTTGGCATTCCATAGTGAAGGACAAACCGCACATTGGATTTGTCAATTCCCATCCCAAATGCATTGGTGGCAACCATAACAGGCGCCCGGTCATAAATAAAATCATCCTGATTTTCTTTCCGTTCCTGGTCCGAAAGACCTGCGTGATACCGGGTTACTACAAAACCGTCCTGCCGAAGACGTCCGCAGACCTCCTCCACCACCTTCCTGGTCAGACAGTAAATGATGCCGCTTTCTCCAGGATGGCACTCCAGATAATTCCGGATGGACCCATACCGGTCCTTTGGAGCCATGACTCCAAAATACAGATTCTTCCGGTCAAAACCAGTCGTGACCACGGTGGGGTCCTGCAGCATCAGAATATCCATAATATCATCCCGGACCTCTTTTGTGGCTGTTGCCGTAAAGGCGCTCACCACAGGTCTTTTGGGCAGACGCCGGATAAATTCCACAATCTTTAAATAGCTGGGACGGAAATCCTGACCCCACTGGGAAACACAATGGGCCTCGTCCACAGCCACCATGGCAATCCTCTGATTCAGGGCAAAATCAAGAAATTCTTCTGTCACCAGCCGTTCCGGAGCCACATAGATGATCGGATAACGCCCCTGCTTTGCCAGCCCCAAAGCTTTATAATACTGGTTCACAGTGAGAGAGCTGTTTAAATAAGCTGCATGAATCCCTGCCTGATTTAACGCGCCCACCTGATCTTTCATCAATGAAATCAGAGGGGAGATCACCAAAGTAATTCCCTCCATTAAAAGAGCCGGAATCTGAAAGCATAAGGACTTTCCTGCTCCTGTGGGCATAATGCCCAGGGTATCCTTTCCTGCCAGAATACTGTCAATCAGCGTCTCCTGCGAATCGCGAAAGCTGTGGTAGCCGAAATATTTTTTCAAAATTTCAAATTTATCCATGTTAAATATCAGGTTCCTTTCTTTCCTTCTCTTCCTGCATCCTTCCATTTTTTCCTACATTATAACCTGCATACGCCGCTGTGACAACAAACATTTCATTTCCTGTCCTTTTCTTTTGTCAAATTTTGGTGTATAATCGAGAAAAACAAGAGGAGGGATATTTCATGAAGTATATTGGGGATTTATTGGCAGCCGTGATCACCACAGTCTGTGAATGCCTGTTCCAGGATTTTTTATCCGAACGCAAAAGGAAACGGCAGAATTCAGAGCAGGAGATCAGCGCTCCAACTCCCCGGCGTTCCTTCGCCGAATACATCCATCAGGTATTTTTTCAAAATATCTGGCGTACAATCGCCCTGTTTTTGGTAATATTCTTAGTTATACTTGTGATAAAATCATGCCAGGATAATCCGAAACCTCTGCCGGAACCCACCACATCCCCCACCGAATCCTCCGAGACTGAATCAGAATCCGAACCGG
>CATLIJ010000239.1 GCA_949948825.1 uncultured Clostridiaceae bacterium | reverse complement strand
ATAAAGATGCCCCCCCCCCCCGCAAACAATAACAAATGTAATCATTCAGATGCCCCCCCGTCGAATCCATTACAAAATCCGTTTTCACCTAGCAAGGCGTTTTCAAGCTTAGTAAAATCGAATGTCTGAGTGTTGGTTTATTTCGTTAAATTCTGTCATATATGGGCGGAAGCGCAGGGGAAGCATGTTCTGCTGGCATTTGAGATTGGTGCGCTGGGCAATGGCAATGGACTTATGAAAGGTCTTCCATAAGTCTTCATAGGTTTTTTCGTCTGTCTTTTTGTTCAGATGATGCTGCCAGAGAGCAGAGTCTGCCCGTAAAAGGAACCAGGCGCTGTCTGAAGGATGAATGGCAGCTTTTTTTCGGCTGCAGTCATACAGAATCCAGTTTTCTCCTGGAAGGCGGTCAGCAAAATGCCGGGAGACCAGGGGGAGAAGGTCGTTTTTGGGATTGATTTTACTTAAAAGCGGGCCTTCCTCCATCTGAGAAAAACGGGCAAATTCAATGATATGGGTGTATTCCCGTGCCAGGTTACGGTTCATCTGAAAGATCTCATATACAGCAGGGATCTGCAGCCGGTCTGTCACTGTAGTTCCCATAGCAAAGGCATGGATCAGAAAGCGGTAAATCTTGTCAGCCCGACGGGGGTCATGAGATAAAGCAGCCCGATATACGGTCTCATAAAGCTCTTCTGACAGCTTTTTCCGAATGCTGTCAGTGACCTTTTCAGCTTTTTCCGGCTGGACAAGGACTTCACGATATTCACAAAACAACTCCTGGTCCAGTCCCTTTGGTTCCAGACGGACATTGGCATGACCAAGGCGGCTCATCCAGGCATCGTACACGCCGCACCAAATATCTTCCACTTCTTGTCCGCATAAAAAAACAGTCATGGTCAATGTATCCTCCCTGTTTGAAAAATGGTTCAAAAGCATGAAAATCAAAAGGTTCCGGTGGTCATAGAAGAGGGGGTATGGAAATCATCAAACAGGCTCAGCTGCCGGTAGCTGTCATGGTTTTCAATGTCCCATGCCTTTTTGTGTTCTGCCCCGATCAGCTGGCTGGTGATAAAATCCTGGTTCAGCCGGATCGGGTACATGGTACGTCCGGAGCAGGTAATAAAATACATGGCCCGTTTTAAAACCACACCCATCTTTTTTAAATCAGGAAAATCCAGAGAGCTGCTTTTTCTTGCCGCCATAATTCGTCTGGCAGATTTAACTCCAAGTCCCGGAACCCGCAGAAGAACGGCATAGGAGGCCCGGTTGACTTCTACGGGGAACTGTTCCAGATGGCGCAGCGCCCAGTCGCATTTGGGGTCCAGCAGCACATTAAAGTTGGGGCGTTCCTGGGACAAAAGTTCCTCTGCCTGGAATCCGTAAAAACGCAGAAGCCAGTCTGCCTGATAAAGCCGGTGTTCCCTCAGAAGAGGAGGACCGCCGGGAAGAGCAGGCAAAAGGCTGTCCTCATTTACCCGGACAAAGGCAGAGTAAAAAACTCTCTTTAAATCATAATTCTGATAAAGAGCCTCTGCCACGCGAATGAGGTGATAATCGCTTTCCGGGGTGGCGCCCACGATCATCTGAGTGCTCTGACCTGCAGGGACAAAGGCTTTACTGCCGGCATTTCGTCCCTGGTTCCATAAGCTTCGTCCCGGATGGGCCAGAGAATCCGCCATGCCGATCTCCCGTGCCGGTTCTTTTCGCTTTTCTTCCAGACGGTAAGACCTTACTCCATGGGAATCTTCCAGTGTCCGCAGATTTTGGGCTGCAATGCCTCGCTGCACCTGCCGCATGGGAGCCAGAATCTTGTCTCTGGTCTTTCCCGGAGCTAGCCTTTTTAGGCCCTCAGCAGTGGGAAGCTCCAGATTCACGCTCATTCGGTCAGCCAGAAAGCCGACCCGCTCAATCAGCTCTGGATCTGTGCCGGGAATGGCCTTGACATGAATATATCCGTTAAAATGATATTCATGGCGGAGACGGTACAGGGCCTGATAAATCAGCTCCATGGTATAATTGGGGGAATATAAAATTCCGGAGCTTAAAAATAATCCTTCAATATAATTCCTGCGGTAAAACTCTATGGTCAGAGTACACACTTCCTCCGGAGTGAAAGAGGTGCGGACCACATCATTGGAACGGCGGTTGATGCAGTACCGGCAGTCATGAATGCACTGGTTGGTAAAAAGAATCTTTAAAAGAGAAATACACCTTCCGTCTGCAGCAAAGCTGTGGCAGATACCAGCTGCCAATGTATTCCCGATCATCCCCTTCTTCCCTTTGCGGGCAATGCCGCTGCTGGAGCAGGATACATCATACTTGGCGGCATCTGAGAGAATCTTCAGTTTCTCCTGAATATCCATATTCTCCTGAATCAGCATTGGGTCAGCCTCCAAAACATTTGTTCTGTTTTTATCTTACCACAAAACCAGAACCATTGCAAGTGTTTTTCGAACATTTGTTTTCCTTGGCAGATACCGGAGGCCTTTTGTTCATAAGGGCGGGCAAGAAGATACCTTATCCTGGACAGGAATCAAAATCAGAACAGTCCGGGAAAACAGCGAAAACTGTCTTTCCCGGACTGTTCTGTGCAGTTAAGTACAAAATGAATCAGGAAGCGGAGAGGATGTGCTTTGCCACTTTAGTATCTTCCCGCTTGATATGGTTGATAAACCAGGAGCCAATACTGGTATTTACCTTGGCTACCAGCGCTACGGACGGACCCTTGGTTTTAAGCTCCGTCAAAATGTCAGCCACTGTCTTTTTGAAGGTTTCGTGGTATTTTTTGTGGTTTACATAATCAGGATATTTGTAACGCTGCTGAAGGGTCTCTTCATCGCCAAAATGTTTTTCAGTGTAATTTTGTAAAAACTGCATGGTCTCGATGATTTTATCCCTTCCCCTGCCTTGGGAACAGGCGTCCATCAGTTCATTGATGCATTGAACCAGCTGCTTATGCTGCTGATCAATCATCCGGTTCCCGGTCTCCAGATCTTTACTCCATGTATAAGTCATTGGCTGCCTCCTTTTTGATAACTTGTATTTGGCGTATTCCTGCCTATGTTCTGCATTGCTTTTGCATGCCTAAACATTATACCACGAATATCCGGAAAAGGAAAGAAAAAGAAAGTTTGGAAATAGAGATTGTATTTTACATAAAGATTCGCTATACTGAAGGAAATATGTGTATAGCAGGACTTAAAGTCTAAATCAGAAAAGCGATGAAAGGCAGAAAATGAAAAAGAACGGATCAGGAAAAAACATGGCAGGAGAGAGCGCCACACGCTTTATAAAACAGCGAAGGTGGATTTTTCCGGCATTTTGCTTTGTTTTGTGTATGGCTGCGGGACTTGCCGGATGGCTGAAAGGCAGGGGAGAGAAAGGAATTGTGCTTCAGCCGAAAAAAGACAATGCGGTGGGAGCTGTGGTTGGATACAGTCAAAAGAATCCAGAGTGGGCAGAGGACAAGCTGGGGGATTCTCCATATAAAATGGCTGGCTCTGGCTGCCTTACCAGTTGTATTGCATCAGCCCTGTCTTCCCAGCAGGAGGCCACAGGTATTGGGAAAAAGGTGACAGCCGGAGAGCTGAATCATTTTTTCTCACAAAAAGAGGTCTACAATGAACAGGGAGATCTTGTGTGGAGCCGGTTGGAGGAAGCTATGCCGGAAATAACAGTGCTGGTGGCTTCTTCGGTAAAACAGACTGAGATTGAGAGCCTTTTGGCAAAAGGTTATTATCCCATTGTAAAGGTTAAGGTGGGAGGGCATGGGGCTTTTCATTGGGTTATGCTTGCGGGCAGCAGAGACGGAGAATATATTTGTATGGATCCTCTGAAAGAGAACGGGGAGCTGGTTTCTCTGAAAACCCATGGAAATATGGTTTACCGTATGCGGTGTGTATATTGGAACTAATATAATTCCATTTAAACACCTTATCCTTTGGCTGAAAATATTATTTAGGAGACAACACATGAACAGAGAATCCTGGAAACTGCTTTCATTGGAAAATGCAATTCAAATTCAAAATGAACTGAGATCAAAAGTGATTCAAAACAATGTTTATTCGGTTAAAGAATTTACAGCTGTGGCAGGAATTGATCTGGCTTATTGGAAGAAAGGGGAGGAGGAATATGCGGTATGCTGCATTGTGGTTTTGGACCAAAAGACAAAGCAGGTGATCGAGAATTGCCACAGGATTGGAAAAATAGAAGTTCCCTATATTCCCGGCTGTCTTGCGTTCCGGGAGCTTCCCCTTATTCTGGAGACCGTAAAAATGATGGAAACAAAGCCGGATTTGTATATGTTTGACGGCAATGGATATCTCCATCCACGCCGTATGGGGATTGCAACTCATGCTTCTTTTTATTTAAACCGGCCTACCATAGGAGTGGCAAAGCATTATTATAAGGTGGATGACGTGGATTTTATTATGCCGGAAAATGAGAAAAACGCATATACCGATATCTGGATTCAAG
>CATLIJ010000238.1 GCA_949948825.1 uncultured Clostridiaceae bacterium | reverse complement strand
TCAAAAAGTTCTTTTTTACAGCCATATTCAAAAAATGTTTTCAGCATGTTCATATTCAGCGACTTCCCAAAGCGCCTGGGGCGGGTGAACAGATTTACCTTCCCCCAGCTGTGAAGCAGCTCTGCAATAAATCCTGTTTTATCCACATAATAAAAGTCCTCTGTACGGATCTCTTCAAAATATTCGATCCCTATAGGCAGCTTCTTCTTTCTTTCCATATCCCCTCCTGCGAATCACCTCTGCACTTCTGCTTCCCATAACATTTTATGTTTATAGATCCAAAAAGAATACATATAAATAAAACACCTCAAACTCCCCATACCAAATTGATGTGTGAAGTTTGAGGTTCTTACTTTTAGTATATCACAATCATAAGACAAAGTCTATTATTCCCCTTAAAAAGCAGATTCAAAAAACCGGCAGAGATCACTCTGCCGGAAATTCTCCTTTTCATTCAGCAACATATGCCAGATGATCCACACAAAATCCTTATACCAGAATATTCAGCATAGACACAGCATAATAATTGCTCAGATTGTAAGGACTGCTCTTTGCAAAAAGGGCAAATTGTCTGAAGGAATCAGACATCATAGATTTTGATGAAGACGCTGCTGCGCTGGAAACGCTGCTGCTGGAACTGCTGCTACTGGATGAATCGCCAGGAGTTGTCTGTGCATCCATGATCTCATTGACTGACATATCCAAAATAGAAGTAGCCTTGTCGCCTGCCCGCTCTGCCATACCAAACTGTCCGCCCAAAAGATCCTTCACCAGATTGGGATCTTTTTCCAGAGCTTCCCTGAACTCATCCTCATTCATCTTCAGATTGCCTTTGGTATCCACACTGATTCCGATTTTGGCCAAAGCCTTATCTGACGGAATCGTCCGCTTCAGGCCTGCCAGCTGGAACGCAACTGTGGCGCTGTGACCGCTGTTCTTGGATAAATAAGAAATCGTGCCATTGATCTGGTTGATAAAATCCTTTGTGGCATCCACGATTGCATTTGCCGCATCGTCCAGTTTCTTGTTGGTGACAGTTCCGTCATCGCCTACAATCTGTGTCCGGTTCGCCTCAGCAAGGGCTGCATCATACTTGCTGAATACATTGTCCTTCTTGCTGGTCTGCAGTTTTGCCGCAGCAGCCTCCAAATCCTCCAGCCGCGTCTGATACTCCATCAGAAAAGCGGATGTACTGGTGGCCGTCTTCGCTGTGGTCGTACTGCTGGTGCTGTCCGTCTTGGAATCCAAATCCGACCGCAGCTTTTCTTCATCTGCAGACGCTTTGTCATACCAACTGGAACTGTTGATTCCTGAATTTTGGTAGCTGCCATAACCGTAGCCATAACCATAGCTGGATGAAACTCCATTTACTCCCATAATGTTTCTCCTTTCCGGTATAGAAATACCTTATTTTACAATATATATATCGACTTTTCTGATTGGAAACATAAGGAAATCAAGTCTGTTTTATCTAAATCGTCCCCTGCTATCTTATTGATTCCTGTTTGTCAGATATTCCCGTATTCTCCAATGAATCCCTGATAATTCTCTCCAAATATTCTTTTTTAGATAAGTCTCCCAGGTCATGGAATACTGCCGAATACGCTACAAGCGCATTTCTGACATACGCACTATGCTTCTCAAAAATTGCCCGATTGACAGGAATATCCTGAAACTCAATAAATTGACAGCAAAAAGTTACTGTCAGTCTGGTATTTCCCTCACGAAAACCATGCACTTTCCATACTGCTGCTAAATCTTCCGAAAAACATTTCACCTTATCATCCAAGGAGAGTTCCATCCAATGACGTGAAACCATTTTCTCTAAAGCCGCAGATAAATCCTCCTTAATTTTTTCCTTTTCTGAATATTCTATAGATAATCCACCCAGGACAGGCTCTTCCTTCTCTATATTCACAGTACGAATTTCCCCAGCCCATGCATAGATATCCTGGAATATATATTTATGCATCAATGCCAAATGAGAAAAATCATAATTTCCTGCCAAAGGATTTTCTGCAAGTTCTCTAAGGCGAAGGGAAACATAATTTGCCTCCGCACCGTCCAGCGTTTCTTTGTCTTTAATATTTAAAATATTCTTTAAAATATCTGTACCAGGATATACATATGGATCAGACATCTTGTTTTACCTTGTATTTTTTGTCTAAGTATTTTTTTAGATCTTTTGTAGTAGCCATACCACATTTTTCCAATTCAATGTATTTTTTAAAATCTTCAGTTGGTTCTAAACCATCTACCTTGATCATGCCAATAGCGTAATCCCATGCTGCTTCTGCTGTCATACAACCCCTCCCTCCAATAAATTTAAATCTGCTTATAGTGTACTTTTCAAAAAACACTTCACTCCCGCACCAACATAGCCTCCCGCTCTGCCCCGGTGCCGATAAACCGCACCGGAATCCCGGTATACTCCTCGATAAACCGAATATACTCTCTGGCATTTAAGGGCAGCTCATCAAAGCTCTTACAGCCTGCCAGATCTCCGAAATTCCCCTCAAATTCCCGGTAAACCGGTTTGGAGCTGTTCAGGAAATCCAGATTAGAGGAAAAATCCTCTGTAACTGTCCCATTGCAGTCATAGCCCACACACACCTGAATCTTCCCGAACTTTCCGATAGTGTCCAGATGGTTGACAGAAAGAGCGGTAAGCCCGTTGACCCGCTTGGCATACCGAAGGGCCACCAGATCCAGCCACCCGCATCTTCTCGGCCTTCCGGTGGTAGTCCCGTACTCATGGCCCAGCTCCCGAATCCGGTCTCCTGTGGCATCCAAAAGCTCTGACACATAAGGGCCTTCTCCGACCCTGCTGGAGTAAGCTTTGATCACTCCGTACACCTCTCCAATATCCGAAGCGCTTAAACCGGTTCCGGTGAGAATGCCTCCAATGGTTGGATTGGAGGAGGTGACAAATGGATAAGAGCCAAAATCAATGTCAAGCAAAGTGGCCTGAGCTCCCTCTACCAACATCTTCTTTCCCTGCTCCAAAGCCTTGTGAAGGTATGTGACCGCATCACATACATAAGGCTTCAGCCTTTGGGCAAAATCAGAATAAGTATCGTAAATCTTCTGAAAATCCAGCTTCTGATCCAGTTCTTTATTTTGGGGATCATAAAACTTTATAAGGGCTTTTCTGGACTCCACCAGGTGTCTTAACTTTTCCTGAAAGCAAGGGGCATATAAATCCTCCACCCGCAGCCCGCTGCGCTCATATTTATCGCAATAAGACGGTCCGATCCCTTTTCCCGTAGTGCCGATTTTGGCTGACCGGGTCTTTTCCAGAGCCTGATCCAACAGAGGATGATAGGGCAAAATCACATGGGCCTTGTCACTGATTTTCAGATAATGTTCCACATCATAGCCATGTTGAATTAAATTGTCAATCTCCTCCAGCAAAACACTGGGATTTAACACCACCCCATTCCCGATTACGCCAACTGTGTGTCCGGATAGGATGCCAGACGGAATCAGATGCATGGCATACTTTACCCCTCCTGCTTTAATGGTGTGTCCTGCATTATCTCCGCCGGTAGCCCGCACCGCAATGTCAGCCTTTGCTGCAAGATAATCAATCACCTTTCCTTTTCCTTCGTCTCCATAAAAACATCCTATTACCACATCTGCCTTTGACATAATTGGTTTGCCACTCCTTTGTTTTCATTCACTATGTTATACATTGATTTCTGCTGTTATTCCCAAAAGCTCCTGGTTCTCCTCCAGCACAGGCTGCACCACCTCTTCCAGAAACTCTTCCACCTGCCTTGGCGCCCTGCCCACATACCGGGACGGGTCCATACACTTTTTAAGCTCCTCCAAAGAAAGCCCGAACTCCGGATCTGCAGCAATCAGCTCCAGCAGATTGTTGTCCAGCCCCTTCTCCTTCACATTCCGTCCTGCCTCCATGGACAGAGTACGGATCTTCTCGTGAAGCTCCTGCCGGTCTCCTCCTGCCTTCACTGCATCCATCATAATATTTTCCGTAGCCATAAACGGCAGTTCTGCCATCAAATGCTTTTCAATTACCTTTGGATAAACCACAAGTCCGTCTACCACATTCAAATACAAATCCAGAATCCCGTCCACAGCCAGAAAACCTTCCGGAATGCTTAACCGCTTGTTGGCGGAATCATCCAGGGTCCGCTCAAACCACTGAGTGGACGCTACCAGCATGGGATTGATCATATCGCTCATCACATAGTTGGCAAGGGAGGCAATCCGTTCACTCCGCATGGGATTTCTCTTGTACGCCATGGCCGAGGAACCGATCTGGCTTTTCTCAAAAGGCTCCTCAATCTCCTTCAAATGCTGTAAGAGACGGATATCATTGGAAAACTTGTGGGCGCTTTGGGCAATGCCAGCCAGCACATTCACCACCCTGGTATCCATTTTCCGGGAATAGGTCTGTCCGGATACCGGATAGCAGTCGGAAAATCCCATCTTTTCTGCAATCATCTTATCTGCCTTCCGGCATTTTTCATGGTCTCCGTCAAATAATTCCAAAAAGCTGGCCTGTGTTCCCGTGGTTCCCTTGGAGCCTAAAAGCTT
>CATLIJ010000237.1 GCA_949948825.1 uncultured Clostridiaceae bacterium | reverse complement strand
CTCTGCCAGAGCTGCCACAATGGGAGAATGTCCGCTGACCCGGTACAGGGTCTGCTTAATAGCAAGAACCTCCGGATCTCTGGAGGCCTGCCGGACAAAGTTCACCACAGGGTCAAAGGTCTGGTAAGGGTGATGAAGAAGAATATCCCCCCTGCGGATATTGGTAAAAATATCCTCCTCATTCATCAGCGCAGGAACCGGCTGGGGTACATAGTTCTTACTCTTTAAGTGTTCAAATCCATCCATGCCATACAGCTTCATTAAAAAGGTCAGATCCAACGGCCCGCTGATTTCATAGATATCCTCATTTTCCACGGAAAGCTCTTTTTTCAGAATCTTTAACAGCCGTTTATCTACCTTTTCTTCAATCTCCAGGCGGATCACTTCCCCCCACTGGCGTTTCTTCAGCTGCTTCTGGATCTCCTCCAAAAGGTCCACTGCCTCCTCCTCATCCAGCATAAAGTCCGCATTTCTCATAATACGGAAAGGATGGGCTGACACAATGTTATAGTTTAAAAACAATTCATGAATATTCCGCTCAATGACCTCCTCCAGAAGGATAATCCGGCGCACTCCTTCCTCCTTCCGGGGAAGCTCCACAATCCGGGGCAGCACGGACGGCACCTGCACCATGGCAAACTCCAGAGAATTATCTCCGCTTTTCTTCTGAACCAGAGCCGCAATATTCAAAGATTTGTTTCGGATCAGGGGAAACGGCCGGGAGGAGTCCACAGCCATGGGGGTTAAAACCGGATAAACCGTCTCCCGGAAATATCCGTCCACATACTGCTGTTCCTTTTCCGTCAGCTCCTCATGCTCCCACAAAATCTCCAGCTCCTGCTGCTTTAAAGCCGGAAGCAGAGATCTTCCATAGGTAGAATACTGCTGCTCCACCAGCCGGTGGGTCTTATCTGAAATCAATGCAAGCTGTTCGTCAGCCCGCAGCCCTGCAATGTCCGTCTTTTTATATTTGGCATGTACCTGGTCCTTTAAAGAAGCCACCCGAACCATACAGAACTCATCCAGGTTGGAGGCTGTAATGCTTAAAAATTTAAGTCTTTCAAACAGGGGAATGGCTTTATCTCTGGCTTCATTGAGAATGCGGTAATTAAATTCCAGCCAGCTGAGCTCTCTGTTTACATAATTTTTCGGATCGGTATAAATACTTTCTGTCTCTGCCATAATCCTTTTCTTCCTCTCCTCCCCTTATATCCTTTTTTTCTGCTTCAGCACAGGACGGATTCCGAAAATCTCTTCAAAGAAATCTGCCTTTTCCTCAATGGAAAGGGTTTCCAGTGTGACGTCTCCCACATAATCCGTGCTGATTACTAATTTGTTATTCTTAACCACAATCCGGCATCCGGCCAGCTTGTTGCTGTGGCTGCGGTCCATGGAATTGGCAAGCCGCAAAATGGCAGTCAGCTTTGCCACAATCAGGGTCAGGTTATCCGGTGTTGCCAGACGGGAGACACGGGACGGCTTTGCCTCAATCTTAATGTCATTATACTGAAAGGATTTTAAGTGATAGCGGACAATATTTGCCACAATCTCCCTCTCCACATGGGACAGGCCGATAATCTCCGTGGCCATAATAATGTTGTAGGCATATTCTGTGGCATTCCGCATGGTCACAAATTTACCGCAGGAATGTAGGTCTGCCGCAATCTGAAGCAGAAGCCGTTCCCGCTCCTTCAGCCCGTGATATTTCTTCAGGCTGTCAAACACCTGCAGGGCCGCACTTTCCACTGCCTGAATGTGGGACATATGGCACTTATACCGTTTTGCCATGTTCCGTGAGGTGACAATAATGTCATTGGCAAAATTATGGTTAAATTTTAAAAGCTTCCGCTCTTCTGCATACTCTGCCGCAATCCCATCCAGCATGCGGGTGCCTGGAACCCATATATTTTCTGCTCCTGTAACCTCAAGCACCTGCCGGATTACAGTGGAGGCCGGAAGAAGGAGATTTGCATGGTCAGCATTGACATCAAAGGTCTCCTCCAGCTGGTCCAAATTCATCCGCCCCAGCATCTCATAAAACCGATTAAATTCCTCCACTGTAATCCGGTCTCTCTGGCTCCCGTCTCCCATGATCTTCCGGTACAGAATCAATGTCACCTTGCCGATTCCGATTAAATTCTCAATCTTCCGGTCCTTTAAATAAATCTTCCGGAATGTGACCAGTTCATTGTCCACAATCTCCTGAATCAGCCTCTGCTCCTTGTCTGCTGTTGTCTTCATATTGTCTATTATCTCCAGCAGCCGGAATGTCCCTAAGGGCAGGTTCTGTGTAGACACCAGGGAATCCTTGTCAAACAGGGAGATCTGTGTGCTTCCGTTTCCCACGTCCAGAATGGCTGTCCCCTTCTGAATCACTTTCTGAAACTCTGCATCCTTGCAGGCAATTGCTTTGTAGCTGATAAAACGCTGTTCCGAATTGCTGAGAATCCGAATGTCAATTCCAGTCCTTACCCGAATCTGGTCTGCTACAATCTGATTGTTTTCTGCTTCCCTCAAGGCACTGGCAGCATAGGCACGGCAGCTCTCCACCTGATACCCCTTCATAATCCGTACAAATTCTGTCAGTACCTCACATATCTCGTCCACCTGCTGGTAACGGATTCTTCCTGTGTGCCAGGTGTCCTTTCCCAGGGCAACCGGATAGCTCACCTGGTCAATGAGACGGATGCCGGATTTCTCTGCCACCTCGTAAATCCCCATCTCCAGATCCGAGGAACCTATGTCGATTGCCGCAAATGTGTGTACCATGCTTCTCACTCCTTTCCTGCTGCTTTTTATCCTCATCCCTGTCACTATACTGCTCTTTGGCACAAATGACCAGGAAAGGTTACTTTCATACATTACAGACAGAAAACACTGGATATCAGTAATTGCCAAGAACCCGCATGTTTTTCGCCTCCGCTGCCACTCCGTTTAAGGCATTGCGGACCGCCGCATCTGCCAGGTTCCCCTCCAAATCCACAAAAAACCGGTATTCCCAGCTGTGTCCTGCAATGGGGCGGGACTCAATCATTCTCATATTTACTCCATTGAAAATAAAATGTCCCAAAATATTATAAAGAGTTCCGCTTCGATGGGGCAGTTCAAAGGTTATGCTGATCTTATCTGCTGCCCTGCAGTATATGGGATGGCTGGAAATAATAATAAACCGGGTGGTGTTGTTCTCATTGTCCTGAATTCCCGGCTGAAGCACCTTCAGCCCATAAATCTGACCTGCAATCTCGCTGGCAATGGCTGCACAGGTCCTGTCAGAATCCTCCACCACCTTTTTTGCCGCCACCGCCGTATTCTCCAGACTTACCTGGCGGATGCCCTCCTGCTGCTTTAAAAAACGGGAACACTGCATCAGGGCCTGAGGGTGGGAAAATATGGTCCGTATATCCGACAGCTTAGCCTCTGGCCGTCCAAGCAGAGCATGGCGCACTGGCACAAAGGTCTCTGCCACAATGTAGTTCTGGTACTGAATCTGAAGGTCATAATTGTCAATCACAGCCCCGGCAGAAGAATTTTCAATCGGCAGCACTCCATAGTCTGCCCTGCCCTCTGAAACCTCCTGCATGGCCTCCTCAAAGGTGGACACATGATAAAGGTCTGCCTCCCTGCCAAAATACTGGAGGGCAGCTGCATGGCCATAGGCTCCTTCCACCCCCTGAAAGACGATTTTCTTCCCTTCTGTGGGCAAAGTCTGCACCTGTGTATATCCGCTATCCTCTCCAATCCCGGAGGCAGCCATTTTCTGATACTGAAACCGTCTACTGATGGTCATAATCTGAGAAAACAACTCCTGAATGGCAGTCTGGTTATATTCTCCGTGAACCATACTGCCCACTGCCTCCAGCTTCTGCCTCTCCCGCTCCCCGTCATAAACCGGCTTTCCCACCTTCATCTTATAATCTGCCACATCACCGCAGATTTTCATTCGTTCCTCAAACAAAGCAACCAGCTGTCCGTCAATAACATCCAGCCTGCGTCTGCACTCCTGTAAGTCCATCTTCTTCCTGTCCTCCGCGTATGATTGATTTTAATGTCTTGTCTTTTCACATTTTTCTGAAAACCAATGAACAGTAACAATTATCTTTTGCAAACAACACACTGAGAATGCGGCTGGGACTGGGAAACCACATTAAGCTCTCTGGCCCGCTGCTCCTTTTTCAGCATCTCAATAATCCGGTCCCTGGTATAGGCTCCTGAGCGCTTCCGAAGCTCAGGCGGAAGCTGTTTTAAATAAATCGGCTCCCCGAACTCAATAGTCACATGAGAAGGCCTCATAAAAGGAATATGATTCTCAAAAATCTCCGCTGTTCCGGTAAACGCCACTGGCACCACCGGACATCCGCTCTTCTCTGCAATCTTTAAGCTTCCTTCCTTAAAAGGAAGCAGTTCCAGAATGTCCTGGTTCTCATTGCGGGTTCCCTCCGGAAATATCCACAGGGAAATCCCCTGCTTCACCTTCTCAATACCTTCCAGAATCGTCTTCAGGCCTTCTTTGATATCCTCCCGGTTTAAAAACAGACAATTCACCAGCCGCATCCAGTCTGACAGAACC
>CATLIJ010000236.1 GCA_949948825.1 uncultured Clostridiaceae bacterium | reverse complement strand
ATCAGTTTTCCGTTTTCATTAGGCTCTTCCCTTATGTTCAGATGATTGTCCACATGGGCGATTCCAAGATTCGTGTACCCCCAGTGTGTCTCAGGCTCTGCCTCCTCTGGCACTTCATCCGGAGTCCGAAGATGACATAGGGAGGAAGAAACGTGAAGCTGGTGATTGTGACAGGAATGTCCGGGGCAGGGAAAACCATTGCTTTGAAGATGCTGGAGGATTTAGGGTTCTATTGTGTGGATAATCTGCCGATTTCCCTTTTGGAGCCTTTTGTACAGCTGGCCACAAAGCCCATGAACCAGGATCGGGTGGCTTTGGGCATTGATATTCGGAGCGGAAAGGAGCTTCCGCAGCTTGTGCATGTAATGAGGGACTGGAAGCAAAACGGAGCGCCATACCAGATTCTTTTTCTGGATGCCAGTGACGAGACGCTTGTGAAGCGTTATAAGGAGACCAGACGGTCCCATCCTCTGGCAGGACGGGGACGGGTGGATACAGGGATTCGTCTGGAGCGGGAGCGTCTGGAGTTTTTAAAAGCAGAAGCGGATTTTATCATTGATACCAGCCAGCTTTTGACCAGAGAGCTGCGGCAGGAGCTGGAGAAGCTTTTTATGTCAGATGCCAATTACAGCAATCTGTTTATTACAGTGCTGTCCTTTGGATTCAAATATGGAATCCCGGCGGATGCGGATTTGGTGTTTGATGTGCGTTTTCTCCCCAATCCTTATTATGTGGAGGAGTTAAGACAGCATACCGGGGAGGAGGCCATGGTACAGGCTTATGTCCGGCAGGGAGGGACTGCAGATGAGTTTATGGAGAAGCTTTGCGATATGCTGGAGTTTTTGATTCCCAATTATGTGCTGGAGGGAAAGAATCAGCTGGTGGTGGCTGTGGGCTGCACAGGGGGAAAGCATCGTTCTGTGACAGTGGCAGGAGCCTTGTATCAGCATTTAAGCCGCCATGAGGAATATGGGCTTAAGATTGAGCACAGGGACATTGATAAGGACCGGATTCGGAAGGAACAGGGGTGAGGGATTGTCATTTTCATCAAATGTGAAAGAGGAGCTTTCCCGGCAGCTAAGTACAGCCAGACACTGTCAGATTGCGGAGATTGCCGCCATCATCAATCTCTGCGGACGGGTTCACAGATTGGGACATGACAGATTTTGTATAAAAATCCATACAGAAAATGCACCAGTTGCGAGAAAGTACTTTACATTATTGAAAAAAACATTTAATATAAGAACGGATGTGTCTGTTGGTCAGGGGATGGGAACCCGAAGAAGCCGAAGCTATACAGTGGAAGTCCGGAATCATACGGATGCCCTTTGGGTGCTTCAGGCTGCAAAGCTGGTGGAACGGCGCGGCAATGAGTGGGAGAGCCTGCCCCTGGTACAGAATATGGTCACTTTACAGAACTGCTGTAAACGTGCTTTTATACGCGGAGCATTTCTGGCAGCAGGCTCCATCAGTGACCCGCAAAGATTTTACCATTTTGAGATTGCCTGCGGCGCCAGGGCCAGGGCAGATCAACTACAGGGACTGATCCGTTCTTTTGATCTGGACGCAAGAATTGTAAAGAGAAAGAAATATTTTGTGGTCTATATCAAGGAGGGAAGTCAGATTGTAGATATCCTGAATGTGATGGAAGCTCCGGTTTCCCTGATGGAGCTTGAGAATATCCGGATTCTCAAGGAGATGCGGGGAAGCGTCAACCGACAGGTTAACTGTGAGACTGCTAATATTCATAAGACGGTGTCTGCAGCAGTCCGGCAGGTGGAAGCGATCAAGGTCATCAGGGATAAAATCGGTTTTGACAGATTGCCGGAGAATCTTCAGGAGATTGCACGGCTTCGTCTGGCAAGGCCAGAGGCAACATTGAAAGAGCTTGGGGAAGCTCTTGACCCGCCGGTGGGCAAATCCGGTGTGAATCATCGGCTCAGAAAGCTTGGGATTATGGCAGAGAAGCTTCAGAGCGACAGACCAGGTACACAGGCGTGAAGCTGCGCCTGAAGAAGTGAGGAGGATAATTATGTTAAAAAAGACAATCACCATTGGACTTTCATCAGGGCTGGAAGCAAGACCGATTGCAATGCTGGTACAGATTGCCAGTCAGTATGAGAGTAAAATCTATGTGGAGAGCCAGAATGCCAGAGTAAATGCAAAGAGTATTATGGGCATGATGACTCTTGGCATGGGGACTGGTGAGCGGATTACTATTTCAGCAGACGGCTCTGATGAGACGGCGGCTTTGGATGGTATGGAAAGGTATTTGCTGGGAGCGGATTGATCCTCTGTCCTGCCTGGGGTGTAGACAGGTATTGGGGATGATTTTGATGAATATAGACAGAGCGGTACACAGTCTTTTGAGGGAAGAGGGTGGACGGCTCTGTTTTGATATCAGGTATTTCGGACAGGAGAAGAAGAGGGTGTGTGCTGTGAAACGTACACAGAATGGAGGAAAATGTGAAGGACAGGATTTTTATTCGAAAGGCAGAGGAGAGAGATTTACAGCAGCTTCTGGATATTTATAATTACGAGGTGGAGCATGGGGTGGCAACTTTGGATTTGCGCCCAAAGACAATGAAAGAGTGGAAGCAGTGGTTTCAGGTACATAATGTGGACAATCATCCATTGCTTGTGGCAGAGATGGAAGGGAAGGTGGCAGGGTATGCCAGTCTTTCTTCTTACAGGGAAAAGGAGGCATATCAGTCTACAGTGGAATTATCTGTCTATGTGGATTGGGCCTGCCGGGGCCAGGGAGTTGCCACTGGGCTGATGGAGGAGATTCTTCTTATGGCAAGGGAAGATTCTTCGATTCATCTGGTGGTATCTGTGATTACCAGTGGCAATGAGGCCAGTGTGCGTCTTCATGGAAAATATGGATTTCGGTTTTGCGGCATGATCCATGAAGTGGGATGGAAGATGGGCAGGTATCTGGATATAGAAAATTATGAGCTGGCAGTGTGACAGAGAAAGCCTGCTTGTCTCGCTGCTATTTGGCTGCTGCAGTTCACACGGGCATCCCTGCAGGTCCCTGTTATTTTATCTCCATATCCGGAATCTGATCCGGGAATTTTTCTGATAATTTTTTTCCGCAGGCAGCTCCCCCGGCAACCAGGCCTACATTCAGCAGCACACCAAGAATCAGAGGAATGGGTGTCTGGTTCAGGGCCAGAGCAGCGCCGTAAGCGCCATTTCCGCAGCCTAATGCAGTCACGCTGGCGCCGCCTGGGCCAAGGCTGTTAAAGAAGTCTATAAGGCCAAGCTTGGTACCCAAACCTCCCCCTAACATAATCAGAGACAATACTGTCACAGAAAAAGGAACCTTAATCTCAGATAATAACTGGGTGAGTGCGCAGATTGCGCCTCCAATTAGCATTGCATAAATAAAGACCATTGTTTTTCTCCTTTCTCAATGCAGCAGCAATCCAAGTATAAATGCAGAGGCATATCCAATACCAATCATTTTGATGATATTAGTAAATCCAAATAGAAATGCTTTTTTTCCTGTTGTTCCGGCCTTCCAGGCAGCGGCAGACTGAATGGCAGCTCCAAACATCAGACCGCATAAAGGAATGGAGGCTCCGTCATTGCCGAATTTTCCCACAACGAAATAGATTCCGCTTAAAATAAGCCAAACCGAAAGCAGACCAAACAGACAGGCGGTTGTCATTCCTGCAAGGGCTGGGTCTGGTATTCCAAGAGAAACTATACTGAGCAGAATCTGGCCGATGAGACCAGCAGCTGCTCCTACAACAAATGCTTTTCCAACTCTTTGTAATGCTTGTGACATCTGAAAAATCCCCCTTTACTTACATAGTTTTTATCAGTACAACGTTGTACTGGCTGTGTGATTTATGGAAAAAGTATAACATATTCAGGTGGGGAAATCCACTATTTGTTTAATCTTTACAATTTTCTTCTTGTCCGTTGAAAACAGGGTTGAAAATGGGCAAGAAGGTGCTCTCTGTGAACCGTTACATTTTGTAATCCTTAAAAAAGTATAAAGTGATTGACAGAGGGGGATTTGTCGTCTATACTGAATCTATCATTACCGGAGATTCTCTCTGGTAGGATTCAATGAATTTTCTATTTGTGACAGCGTGGATTACGCAGAAACTCCAGGAATTTGAAAGTAAAAAAGAGAAGGGAGGGTTGTTTTCTATTAAGGTATATCATGGGTGATGGGAAGGATGATTTTTCGTCTCAAGATCTTGCAAAGGATACAGAAAGTACAACATAATGAAAGAAAAAAGAGGCAATTCTTCGTTTTTGGCGCGGATTGCGCAAAAATTCCATGAACAAAAAGAAGTGATAAAAAAAGTCCTTCTCAAAGGGACAGAAAGGACAAAATGAGAAAAAAATATGTAAAGGAATTGGCAATACTTGGAATTCTATCCCTGTTGACCCAGACCAAACCGGTTTATGCAGGATGGATACAACAGGATAATATCTGGAGGTATGAAAGGGAAGGAAACCAGGTCAGAGACAGCTGGGTACAGGAGGCGGATGGCTGGTACTATCTGGAAGGCGACGGCAGTATGGCAATGGGCTGGAAGCAGGCTGGA
>CATLIJ010000235.1 GCA_949948825.1 uncultured Clostridiaceae bacterium | reverse complement strand
GCGGCCGACTCATCTGCAAAAGTCTTGGCTGCCTGCTCTTCCCTTGCATTTCGCTCCCGCAGGGCTTCCGCCAGAGCCGGAAATTCCCCTGCCCCTACCTGGGCTCCCTGCTCCTTGTCCTCCAGCCATACCTTCACATATTTTGCAGTGACAATCTGCTGGTTTTCCTCCCACACAATATCTGACTGCTTCTCGGTCATCAGGGACAAAAGCTTTGGCTCCTCCCCATGGTCTGGTTCCCGGGTCCCCAAAGCTTCCCCTCCATCCGTCTCCTTCTCTGACTCCTGTCCGGAGGAATCCCTGGATACCTCCTCTGTGCTTTCCACTTCAGGCTTTTCCTCTTTTGCCTTAGAGCCACATCCTCCAAGACAAAGAACTCCCAACAAAGCCCATACAATCCATTTTCCTCTTTTTTTCATGTCATCCTCCCTGTATGCTTCTCTCCTTTTTCTCTTACGGACCCTTTTCCTTCCTCTCACTGAAGAACATTGACCCGTGAACAGCAGCTATACCTGACGCACCATAGGCAATTCATTATTCACACCCTTGGACATCAGAATCTGATGCAGATCCACCACACCATTATGAAAAGCAGCTGCACAGGATGCCAGATACAGCTCCCACATCCGCACAAACTCTTCTCCCTGCTTCTCTTTCATCTCCTTTTTATGTTTCCGGAAATTCTCTCTCCAGCACAATAAAGTCTTCGTATAATGCCGCCTTAAGCTTTCCACATCCAAAGTATAAAAATCATATTCCGGCAAAAGCTCCATCATCTCTCTTAAGCTTGGAATCACGCCCCCTGGAAAAATATATTTGCGTATAAACGGGTCTCCGTCTGACTCTCTCTGGGCGCTGATAAAATGCAGCAAAAACAATCCGCCAGGTTTCAAAACACGTTCCACATTTTCCAGAAACTGTTCATAATTTCCCCGCCCCACATGCTCAATCATCCCTACGCTGACAACCCGGTCAAACTCCAGTCCGCTTTTCTCCAATTCCCGGTAATCCATCCTTCTCACTTCAACAAAATCTTCCATATGCTGGTCTTTTATTTCCCGGGAAAACTGCTGATACTGTTCCTCACTCAATGTAATTCCGATTCCTTTAACACCATAACGCTTGGCTGCCCGCATCAAAAGGAATCCCCAGCCGCAGCCAATATCCAAAAGAGTCATCCCCATTTCCAGATGAAGCTTCTTTAAAATATGGTCCACCTTTCCCACCTGTGCCTCAAACAGCGTGTCCCCGGGATTCTTAAAATACCCGCAGGAATAGCTCATAGTCTCATCCAGCCACAAACGGTAAAAATCATTTCCAATATCATAATGGGAACAGACTTCCTTTTTCTGATTCTTTGCCCCAAGGGAAGTATGCTGTAACCTCCGCAAAGCGATGGGACTGAGCCGGAAATGATCCATCTGTCCCAGGAACATGTCCAACACCTCATAAAGGTCCTGGTCCACCTCCAAATCCCCCCGGATATATGCCTCACCCAGGGCCAGAGAAGTGCTGCGCAGCAGTTCTCTCTTTGGGATATCCTCCTTCAGCTTCACCTTAAACTGAGCTGGTCCTGTGCCGAACACCTGGAACTCCTGAGCCGTCTCCAGCTCAAACGCCACCGGGATCAGTTCCTGAAGATAACGGCCAATATAACTTTTTCCTCGCATACTGTCACCAGATAACAGATTGGAGAACCTCCCTGCCATCTTATCCTTCCTTGTCATCTTTCCATTCCATGACAGTATTGCCAGTTTAGACGCTCCTTAAACCTTCCTTACCTATGCTCCTTCCCCGCCGTCTGAACTGTTACCCCATATCAAAATCCCACATACCTCTTGCCAGCAGCTCCTGACAAAGCCGCCCTACAGGAAGCCCCACCACATTGTTGTAATCCCCCCGGATACCCTGAATATAGGCAGCAAAATATCCCTGAATCCCATAGCCGCCTGCCTTGTCCATGGGCTCCCCCGTAGCTACATATCCGGCAATCTGCTCCGGGCTCATGGGATACACATACACATCTGTCTTCTCCGCAAAAACCACTCTCTCCCCGGTATCTCCAAAAATCATGGCCACACCAGTATAAACCTGATGGCTCCTTCCCTGCAAAAGCCCAATCATACTCTCAGCCTCCTTGGGAGAAGCTGGCTTTCCCAAAATCCTCCCATCCACAGCCACCACAGTATCCGCGCCAATCACCACAGTCCTCTCTTCTTTCTCCGGACTTTTCCTCCCGCAATCCTTCTCTCCTGCCGCAACATTCCTTTTCTCTCCACAGCTCACTCCCATGCGGGCCGCCACATCCTCTGCTTTCCGGCATGCCAGTTCCATAACCACCAAATCCGGCCCGCCGCTGCTCATCACTTCCTCCACCTGGCTCACTGCCACCTCCGGCTCCAGACCAACCTGTCCAAGAAGCATCCGGCGCCGGGGCGACCCGGAAGCCAAAATAATCCTCCCCATCCAAATCCACCTCTCTTCCTCATCCCCATGTATATTTCCTCCATTCCCAGGAAAAACTAACAAAACTACCGCAAAATCAGAAACAATACAACACAACCAGGAGGTTTTTACATGTGGGGATTTCTAATCGCGCTGGCATCCGGCGCACTCATGAGCATCCAGGGCGTCCTAAACACGGAAGCCACAAAGCAGACCGGCGTATGGGTTGCCGCCGGCTGGGTTCAGCTCACTGCTTTTTTCACCTGTATTGTCCTGTGGTTTTTCGCTGACAAAAGCCCTATTGGAGCGATCTTCCAGGTCCGTCCCTGGTACATGCTCCTTGGCGGCCTGATTGGCGCTTTCATCACCTTTACTGTGATCAAAAGCATGGACGGCTTAGGTCCTGCCAAAGCCACCCTGCTTATCGTGGTGACTCAGATCCTTGTTGCCTATGGAATCGAATTGTTCGGCATGTTCGGGGTAGAAAAGTCACCCTTTGAGTGGAAAAAGCTTATTGGCGCTGTCATTGCCATTGCCGGCATCATCGTATTCCGGTGGGGCTCCTGAAACATCAGACACAAAAGCGGGGCAATGACTGTATGAGCTGTCTGCACAGCTTCCATACAGCATCGGCCCCTTTTTCGCTACTTTTCTTCCGCCAAGTTCACTCCGGCAATTTTGATATTCACATCCAGTACATTCAGACCAGTCATATTCTCAATGGCTGACTTTACCTTTTCCTGTACCTTCTCACTGACCTCCGGAATATTGTACCCGTATTTCATATTCAGAGACAAATCCACAGAGACATGCTCCTCTGTCACATCCACCTTGACCCCTTTGGACAAATTCTTCATTCCCAGTTTGCCCACCAGCTCATTTGTAATATTGCCTGCCATGGAGTCCACACCGCTGACCTCGGTTGCTGCCAGTCCTGCAATAATGGCCACCACCTCATCTGCAATCTTCACTTCACCTGCCATACTCTTCTCATATCCCGTCTGGGTGTTTTTCTCATCCATATTCTTTCCCTCTGCCACAATATAACCTCCTGACATCTTCCTGATTTGTTTTCCTCCAGGGCCGATTCAGCTCTTTTGGGATTCTTACTTATTATTATAACAAATTGAGACGTTTTTGCATAGGGAATCTTTGGTTTTTCATTTTTACTCCAGATTCAAAAGAGTAATCACAATGCCATCTGCCGGAACCTCGGTTTTGCGCTTGACAATATCTTCAATCTGAGCCCGTTCCTGGTCTGTAATAGAAACAGCATTAATCACCACATCCACTTTCCCGTCTGTCAGACTGACCACTGGGTTGGCAAATCCCTTTGCCTGCAAAAGAGTCTCCGCGGCATTTTCCTTTTCCGCCACAGCAGTCATGGCAATCATATTCTGAATCGCCTCCTGCTTGGCAGCTTCCTCAATATTCGTATTATTAATAATATTATTTAATGTTTCCTTGTTTTTTGCCCGAATCTGTTCCCGGTTCAGCTGCACGCTGGCTATGTAGTCAGATACGGTCATGCCGCTGGTCAGCACTGCCTCCCCTGGATTCTCCACCCCTGCGTCTTCCCCCTCATCCCAGCTGTCAATCTCCGCATACTGCTGCCCGGTTTCCGTGCTGTCCACACCGGCCAGCCAGTCTGCATCCTCGCTGTCCGCAACGGATTCTGCTTCCTCCACTGGCTCCATGGTTCCCAGTCCGGCAGCCTGGTTCTCCCGAAGAAGATCCTCATCGGAAATCTCCATGACTCCTGCCTCATAGACCATGTCATCACTGCTTGCCTCCAGCTCCTTTTTCCCAGCATAATTCAGATATCCGGCCGCTGCAATCATAATGGCAAGAGTTGTAATGATAATCTGATTTCTGCGGAAAAGCTTCTTCATGTTGCCATCCTTTAACTTCATTCCAAATTTCTTTTCTCTCATAACCTGACACTCCTTTACTTCACCCGCTTTAGTACTTTTATCTTATGAGCCGGAAGCCCAAATAATGCTTCCATTGCTGCAGAAATTTCTGCCTGCACTGCAGGATTTCCTCCTCCCTCTGCACTGATAATGATTCCAGACAGCTCCGGACGCAGCTCTTTTGCAATCAAAGGAGCGCTTTCCCCGCCCTCTGTCCTTAAAACCGTACTCTGTTCCTGCTCCTGATTCTCTA
>CATLIJ010000234.1 GCA_949948825.1 uncultured Clostridiaceae bacterium | reverse complement strand
GCAATCCCTGCAGGGTTATCCGTGAAATAACGGAAGAAGACAGAATGTATTACTTTAAGAAAAGAAGATTTGATACAGAATCCTGGGCTGATATGGAGGAAAATTGAACATGAAGATAGAACATGTCTCTCTTTTTCCATGCTTGCCGACCTGAATGCACACAATCTTCTTTCGAAAACAATATTGTTAAGTATTTATCAATCCCATTGTGTTTTGTCTCGTTTAATGCTATACTACATAAAACCTACATGGGCTGCAGACAATACATAAAAGGCAGAGACAATCCGGCCCATTTCGTTTATTTCACATTACATTGGGAGGATACACCATGAGCGAAAGAAACTTAACCCTTCTTACAGACCTGTATGAACTGACCATGATGCAGGGCTATTTTAAGGAAAAGGATGCCAATGAAACCGTTATATTTGACGCATTTTTCCGCGCCAATCCCAACAATGCAGGCTATTCCATCTGTGCGGGACTGGACCAGGTCATTGACTACATCAAAAATCTGCATTTTGACACCAGTGATATTGACTACCTCCGCTCCACCGGACTGTTTGAAGAGGATTTTCTGAATTATCTCCATGGCTTCCGGTTTTCCGGGGATATTTATGCCATTCCGGAGGGTACCGTTATTTTTCCCCGTGAACCTTTGGTAAAGGTGATTGCCCCCATCATGGAAGCGCAGCTCATTGAAACTGCCCTTTTAAACATTATTAACCACCAGTCTCTCATTGCCTCCAAGGCTTCCCGTGTAGTCTATGCAGCCAATGGAGACGGCGTGATGGAATTTGGCCTGCGCCGCGCCCAGGGACCGGACGCAGGGATTTACGGCGCCCGCGCTGCCATGATCGGCGGCTGTATTGGAACTTCCAATGTACTCTGCGGCAAGCTGTTTGATGTACCGGTAAAAGGCACCCATGCCCACAGCTGGATTATGAGCTTCCCGGACGAGCTGACTGCCTTCCGCACCTACGCCCGCCTGTATCCCACTGCCTGTATTCTGCTGGTTGACACCTATGACACCTTAGGCTCTGGCATTCCCAATGCAATCAAGGTATTCAGGGAAATGCGGGAAGAAGGCATTCCTCTCACCTTCTATGGTATTCGCCTGGACAGCGGCGATTTGGCCTATCTTTCCAAGGAAGCCAAGAAGATGCTGGAGGAAGCCGGATTCCCCGATGCAGTGATTTCTGCCTCCAACGATCTGGATGAAACCTTGATCTCCTCTTTAAAGCTTCAGGGCGCTGCCATTAATTCCTGGGGCGTTGGCACCAACCTGATTACCTCCAAGGACTGCCCTTCCTTTGGCGGCGTCTACAAACTGGCTGCCATCCAGGATAAAGCCACCGGCAAATTTATCCCCAAGATCAAGCTGTCAGAAAATGCAGAGAAGATCACCAACCCAGGCAACAAAACCATTCAGCGGATTTACAATAAAACCACTGGAAAAATTATTGCAGACCTGATCTGCCTGACGGACGAGCATTTTGACAGCTCCAATTCCCTGCTGCTTTTTGACCCCATCTCCACCTGGAAGAAAACCCATCTGGCTCCCGGAAGCTACACCATGCGGGAGCTGCTGGTTCCTGTATTCCGGAAGGGAGAATGCGTCTACGAATCTCCAAAGGTTATGGACATTCGGGAGTATTGCCGTAAAGAGCTGAATACCTTGTGGGAAGAATCCCTGCGTCTGGAATATCCCCACCGGGTCCATGTGGATTTGTCCAATGAATTGTGGCATATGAAAAATCAACTGCTGGACAGCTATAATTATAAGAATGAGTAAGTTTATTTCTGGTCTGGTGCATGGCTGAATCATAACCAAATAAAATGTTCACCAATAAAATACTCCCTTTTGATAAAAATTGTGAAATTTACCTTCTTATCAGAAGGGAGTATTAAACCAGAGCTTCTTTTACTCTGTCATAAAAATTATCGATGTCCATGCAATGCCCAGCAGGATAATATTGGAACAACATATCTTTTATAGGTAATGCCTTTATTATCTGTCTGCTTTGAATTTTTGACTTAAAATGCAGATAAATCGCCATTATAATCCTCATCTAACCACATTTCAAGTGTTGATTTGGCTGCCTGAGATAAAAAACGTGGATGACCAATCTCCATTAATGCCCGCATATCCGAATACATAAAAGCAGTTAATAATCTTACTTTGTTTATCTCAAAATGATATAGCTCCCTGCAATATTGATCACAAAACTCGAATAAATATCACATGTTCTCCATGTCTTTCTTAAGCCAGAACTGATCATAGCAGATAAACTCTTCTAAACCATCTAATCTTCCCATACAATCTCCTATATAAAATCAGATATCCTTTTCTTCTCAACACTGGCCTGACTCGTTCTTAATCTTGAAAATTCCTGTCTGGCTTTCCTGTCTCTTTTAATGAACTTATCCTTATAAGACACATCCACTTCTTCCGTATTAATCTTTCCAAAGACAGGTGTGAAATCCTTCTCTTTTGTTCCATGATAAATCGTTAATATCTCAGATTCTAATAAAGTTTTAGAATTATTATCTTTTAATACACCTAATCCTGTCTCCTGCATCATAGTCTCCCTCAAAACCTTGCTGTTTCACTCAGGAACTGTCTGAAAATCACTTGTCCATTTCCTTAAGAATGATTTCTTAACTGAATCCATCCCACTACATCTGCCAAAAACCACCCAATAGGAACTGCCGCCCAAATTCCTCTCACCCCAATCCAGGGGATGGCTGACAACACATAAGCCAAAACCACCCGCGTACCTAAAGAAATCACAGTCAGGGCCACAGACATTCCAGGTCTCTTCATGGCCCGGAAATAGCCGTAAAACAGAAACAGAAAACCAATCAGACAGTAAAAAGCTCCTTCGATTCTCAAATATTCCACTCCCACTGCCAGAACCTCTGTCTCCGTGGAATTTACAAAAATCATAAGAAGCGGTCTGGCAAGCAGGCATACGCCCATGGAGATCACCAGACAAAAGAGCAGGGTACAAATTCCTGCATTGTGAATTCCCTTTCGGATTCGCTCTGTATTTCCCGCTCCATAGTTTTGGGCCACAAAGGTAGAAAATCCATTTCCAAAGTCCTGAACCGGCATATAGGCAAAGGAGTCAATCTTTACAGCAGCGGCAAAGGCTGCCATCACCACCGGACCAAAGCTGTTCACCAAACCCTGGACCATTAAAATCCCGAAATTCATCACAGACTGCTGGACACTGGTAAGAAATGACAGATGAAAAATCTCCTTTAATACCTCCCCATTCCATGTCATCCACTTTCTTTCCGGACGGAACTGGGGAAACCGGACCAAAGTATAAAGACTGATTCCCACTGCGGAAAGAATCTGAGACAACACTGTAGCCTCTGCCGCTCCCCCGATTCCTCTGCCTAATTTTAACACAAACTCCAAATCCAGCACAATATTGGTTACTGCAGACACTCCAAGAAAAATCAGCGGCACCACAGAATTTCCCAGGGCCCGCAAGAGAGAGGCAAAATAATTATATACAAACACAGACGTAATGCCCCAAAAGATAATCTGAAGATATTCCCGCATCATGTCATAGACTTCCTTCGGAACCTTTAAAAATACCAGAATGGAATCCAGTCCCCAAAAAACTGCTCCGTTCATAAGAAGGGTCAATGTCCCGATCATTACAAAAGACAAAAACATTCCCTGCTTTAACCGGTTTAGATCCTGTCTGCCATAGCAGACTGAAAACATGACTCCGCTTCCCATACAAAATCCCAGCAGAATTGAGTTGAGAAAGGTCATAAGCGTATAGGCAGATCCCACTGCTGCCAGGGCATCCCTCCCTATGTACCGGCCCACGATCAGCGTATCCACCACATTGTACGTCTGCTGCAGCAGATTGCCCACCATCATGGGCAATGCAAACAGCAGCAGCGTTTTTGTAATATTTCCTTTTGTCAAATCCAGCGTCATCATTCTACTTTTGTCCATCCAAAGGTATTTTCCGGCTCCTGGTTTTTCCCTGATGCCAGGTCTTCCTTTTGTTCTCCGCCCGTTGGCTTTTCTAGCCCACTCTGGCTGCTTTTTTCCTCCAAAGCTTCCGACCTTTTCCACAGTCCGGACTCTCTGGCCTTATCCGACTCCTCTGAACCCTCCGACCCTTTCGAACCCTCCGGTTCTTTGGCGCTTTCCGGCTCCTCTGAACCCTCCGGCCCTTTCGAACCCTCCGGCTCTTTGGCGCTCTCCGGCCCTTTCAAACCCTCCGGCTCCTTTCCATCCGTCTGGCTGCCATCTTCCTTTCCCTTTCCGTCTGGCTCTTCGGTCTCCTTCTTGTCCTCTGGCTCCGGAATCCCTTTGCACCGGCGGAAAATCTCCATAAATTCTTTTCCGGTTATGGTCTCCTTCTCAATCAGAAACTCTGCAATCTCATCCATCACTTCCCGGTTCTCATTGAGAAGCCGTTTTGCCTCCTCATAGGCTTCCCTGAGAATCCGCATACTCTCATTGTCCACCTCTGCTGCTGTGGCATCGCCGCAGTTCATAACCGTCCGGCCGGTCAGGTATTGATCCTGCTGAGTGGCAAGACCCATAAGCCCGAATTTCTCGGACATTCCGTACTGAGTCA
>CATLIJ010000233.1 GCA_949948825.1 uncultured Clostridiaceae bacterium | reverse complement strand
TTCTGTTATATGGTATGATCGGCACCTCAGGGTTGCGGATATTGGTGGATTCGAAGGTGGATTTTGGGAAATCCCGCAATCAGGCTCTTACCTCAGTGATTTTTGTGGCAGGTCTTTCCGGAATTGCCATTCAGATCGGCAATATCCAGCTCAAGGGCATGGTGCTGGCCTGTGTGGTAGGCATGGCCCTCAGTCTGGCTTTTTATCTGTTGGACAAGATGAACCTGACCAATGACAGGGAAGCATGAAGGATGAAAAAAAGAAAAATTTCTATTCTGGTTTTTAGTCTGTATATGACTGTGCTGCTTCGGATAACTGTATTTCGAAGCAGCTTTTCCTTAGATTCTTTATTTCTGCGGGGGATTTCACTCCAGAAGGGAACCTTAAATCTCACTTTGTTTGCAGACTATCTTCCTTTGCTTCGGCAGGGGAGATGGGGACGTTTTTTGTACCTGTTTGTGGGAAATATTATCTGGTTTGTGCCTTTTGGAGCCTTCTGGTATTTAGTTGGGACCCGGCGGGACATGAAAAAGATATTACTGTTAGGATTTGCACTTTCCCTGGTGATAGAAACCATGCAATTTATTTTTGGAACCGGGGTTTCCGAGCTGGATGATCTGATTTTGAATACATTTGGGGTTTGGCTGGGGGCAAAGCTTTGCCAGACGATAAAATCAATTGAATTGCCTGACAAAAAGTAAAATCACGGAGCAGCAGAGTTCTCCTGTTCCGTGATCTGTAATCGTTTTATTTCCGCAAGCAACGAGCCAGACAGCCATGCCTGCGCGGATATTTCATTCCCTTCCGCTCCAGCAATAAGTACACAAGGACTCTGCCGGAAGTCCGATGGATGTGATCAGGTCATCCAGACGATGGAACTTCAGAGAGGTAAAATTCAAACGCCGGCGGATTTCCTCCACCATGTCCGCGTAATTCTGGCTGTCCGGGTCAGCATAATCTGCAAGAAGCTCCGGAGATACAAAATCTCCTTCCCGTTCCCGGATAATCCGGCGGGTAATCAAATCCAGATCCGAATTGGAGCGGGAAAAGTTCAAATACTTACAGCCAAACAGAAGCGGCGGACAGGCTGGACGGATATGAACCTCTTTGGCGCCGCTTTTGTAGAGAAATTCTGTTGTTTCCCCCAGCTGAGTTCCCCGGACAATGGAATCGTCAATCAGCAACAGGCTTTTTTCCCGAATCAAAGCATCAACGGGAATCAGCTTCATCTTGGCAATCAGGTTTCGCTGGCTTTGGTTCTGAGGCATAAAGGAGCGGGGCCAGGTGGGAGTATACTTAATAAAAGGGCGGGCAAAGGGAATGCCGGACTGATTGGCATAGCCAATGGCATGGGCAATGCCGGAATCCGGAACACCAGCCACAATATCCGGATGGATGTTGTCACTGGCAGATGGCAGGGGAGCAGTATTGGAAAAAGATTGTTTTTCCACAGATTGCTCCGCATGGCCCGGACAGTTTTCACAGCTGCCGCCAGAACAGGACATGCCTTCCCCAAGATCTCTTTTGGCCAGGATCTCTCCACAACGGTAGCGCATCTCCTCCACATTGACTCCCTCATAGCTGGAGGTAGGGTAGCCATAATAAACCCATAAAAAAGAGCATATTTTCATTTCTTTTCGAGGCTGGCTTAAATACTGGATTCCAGAGGAGCTGATCAGGGCAATCTCTCCTGGCCCCAATTCGGTGCAGTTCTGGTATCCTAAGTTAATAAAAGCGAAGCTTTCAAAAGAGACGCAATATGCCTGTTCTTTTTTTCCGATTACCACAGGGGTACGGCCATAGCGGTCGCGGGAAGCGTAGATGCCTTCGGGTGTCAAAAGAAGGATGGTCATAGATCCCTGAATCATCTCCTGAGCATAGAGAAGTCCCTCTACCAGACTTTGCTTCTGGTTAATGATGGACGCAGTCAGCTCTGTGGCATTGATTCGTCCGCCGGACATTTCCATAAAATGAATGTGACCGTTCTCAAAGGCATGATGAATCAGGTCCTCTTCATTGTTGATCTTTCCCACAGTGACAATCGCATAGCTGCCAAGGTGGGACTGGATAAGCAATGGCTGCGGTTCATTGTCTGAAATGGAGCCAATGCCAGAGTTGCCGGCAAGCTCTTCCACGTCCCGCTCGAATTTGGTGCGGAACGGAGAATTTTCTATGTTGTGGATGCTTCTCTGAAAACCGCTTTTGCCATACACAGCCATGCCGCCCCGGCGGGTTCCCAAGTGGGAATGGTAATCTGTTCCGAAAAACAGATCCATAACGCAGTCCTCTTTCGATGTAACGCCAAAAAATCCACCCATTCTGTGTTATCCTCCTGATTGTTGTGTTGTAACTGAAAAATGATTGATTTTGTACAGGAAAACAAAAGCTTCCTGCATTGGATTTTACTCGTAAAGCATAACAGCGGAAATCAGCATATCTTCGCTGCCAGTGTTCTCAATGCCATGCCAGTCCCCTGGCTTCATGCTGCCAGCCTGTCCTGCGCGGATGGGCTGGGATTCTCCGTTTAAAGTGAAGATTCCTTCTCCCTTCAGCACATAATAGATCTCCAGGTTGCCCACGTGCTGATGGCTTCCAATGGAACTTCCCGGATGGAGAACCACGGAAAGGATTGCTTTTGCATGGCCGTCTAAAGCTTCCTCGTCCATAACCGAATGGATCACACCAGTTCCTTTTCCTCCGGCGCGGTTTTCAAAGGGAATCAGTTTTTCTGTATGAATCATAATGGAGCCTCCTTTTTGATTGAAAATTTTTTTCATCTTATTATACAATAATCATACAAAAGAAAAAAGAAAAATGCAATGTTTTTTCTAAAATACAGAAAATACATGACAGTATGTTTAAATTGTGATACACTAAGATGTGTCTGAAAAATGCAGTGTGTCAGAAAAGAGGAGAACATGGACAGACAATTATTGCACACCCCGGAAGGGGTTCGGGATATTTATGGAGAAGAATGCGCCAGAAAGCTGGCCATTCAGAGAAAGCTACAAAATGTGTTTCGCCTGTACGGATATCAGGATATTGAGACTCCTGTATTTGAATTTTTTGATATTTTCAAAAAAGAGCGGGGAAGCGCAGGAACCAGGGAGATGTATAAGTTTTTTGACCGGGAAAACAATACTTTGGTGCTGCGTCCGGATATTACCCCATCCATAGCCCGGTGTGTGGCCAAATATTTCAGGGATGAGACAGGCCCTCTGCGGCTGTGTTATCTTGGGTCAGCTTATTTGAATACAGCCAGCTATCGGGGCAGGCTCCATGAGACCACTCAGACCGGAGTGGAGCTGATTGGGGATAATACCAGCGATGGAGACGGGGAGATGATTGCCCTGGTTATTGACGCCTTAAGAGCCACAGGACTTCAGGAATTTCAGGTAGAGCTGGGGCAGGTGGATTTTTTTAAGGGGCTGGTGGAGGAAGCCGGCATGGACGAGGAGACGAAAGATCAGCTGAGGGAGCTGATTGAGAATAAGAATTTTTTTGGCGTGGAGGAGCTTCTTTCCCGGCAGTCCATGTCAGAGGAGCAAAAACAGGTGTTTTTAAAGCTGCCAGAGCTTTTTGGAGATATAGAACAGATCCGCATGGCCAGAACCATGACCATGAATGAGCGGGCATTGCGGGCCATAGACCGGCTGGAGCGGGTTCAGGAGATTCTGGATATCTATGGACTGGGAGATTATGTGTCTTATGATTTGGGAATGTTAAGCAAATATTCTTATTATACTGGGATTATTTTTAAGGCATATACCTATGGAACCGGGGAGTATCTTGTGACAGGAGGACGGTATGACAAGCTGTTGGTCCAGTTTGGAAAGGATGCGCCGGCAGTGGGCTTTGCCATTGTGGTGGATCAGCTGATGCTGGCCCTTTCCCGGCAGAAGATTGCAATGGATGTATCTATGGTAGATACCATAATATTGTACGAACCCAGCGCCAGAGGGACAGCGATTCAGCTGGCCGGACATTTCCGCCAGGGGAATACTCCTGTACAGCTGATTCGGAAGCCTGACGGCAAATCGGTGACAGATTATGTGTCTTATGCAAGACGCCATGGAATGGCATCGGTTTTATACCTGTCCGGAGAGGGAGATGAGGTGTATGAGTATATGGTGGTGAACGGAGCTGTTGTTACCGGAAGTCTGGAAAAATTATTGATGGAAGCAGAAGGGTGGAAATGAGATGAGATATCTGACCTTTGCCCTTGCCAAAGGCAGGCTGGCAGACAAATCCCTGGAGATGTTTGAGAAGATTGGCATTACCTGTGAGGAGATGAAGGATAAGAAATCCAGAAAGCTGATTTTTGTCAACGAGGATTTAAAGGTGCGTTTTTTTCTGGCAAAAGCCAATGACGTGCCGACTTATGTGGAATATGGCGCTGCAGATGTGGGAATTGTGGGAAAGGATACCATTTTGGAGGAGGGCCGGAAGCTTTATGAGGTGCTGGATTTGGGCATTGGCCGCTGCAGGATGTGTGTCTGCGGGCCGGAATCCGCCCAGGAATGCTTAAAGCACCATGAACTGATTCGGGTTGCCACCAAGTATCCAGCCATTGCCAAGGACTATTTTTATAATAAAAAGCATCAGACCGTGGAAATCATT
>CATLIJ010000232.1 GCA_949948825.1 uncultured Clostridiaceae bacterium | reverse complement strand
ACATAAGTTTTTACTGCTGACATGGTAAGGAGCCTGGGTAGTCAGATTTGGCTGCGGGGGAGATTCTGGCCAGGAAGAAAGGTGAAAATGAAAGAATTGTTCAGATTACTGAACAGCAGGGAAAAAAGATCACTGACAGGAAGGCAAAAAGGAAAGCAGCCGACCGGAAAGAGAAAGGAGAGTGCGGCAAGAGCCGCAGAAAAATGTATGGACACAAGGAAGTATGACCCATCCTCCAGACAGGCGGAGGAATTTATTAACCACCAGGAGATTTTAAAAACCCTTAATTATGCCTGGGAGAATCGGAGAAACCGGAATCTGATTGAGGAGATTTTAAAGAAAGCCGAACAGAGAAAGGGGCTGAGCCACAGAGAGGCAGCTGTGCTGCTGGACTGTGAGCTGGAGGACTGCAATCACAAGATTGAGGAGCTGGCACAGCAGCTCAAAAAGGATTTTTACGGAAACCGGATTGTGATGTTTGCGCCTCTTTATCTGTCCAATTATTGTATTAACGGGTGTGTTTATTGTCCTTATCATAAGAAGAACACTCATATTGCCAGAAAGAAGCTGACCCAGGAGGAGGTTCGCCGGGAGGTGATTGCTTTACAGGACATGGGCCATAAGCGGTTGGCGCTGGAGGCTGGGGAAGACCCGGTAAACAATCCCATTGAGTATATTTTGGAATGTATTGACACGATTTATGGGATTCATCATAAGAACGGAGCCATTCGCCGGGTCAATGTGAACATTGCGGCAACCACAGTGGAGAATTACCGGAAGCTGAAGGATGCAGGAATCGGGACTTATATTTTATTCCAGGAGACTTATCACAAGGAGAGTTATGAGAAGCTTCATCCCACAGGCCCCAAGCATGATTATGCTTATCATACAGAGGCCATGGATCGTGCCATGGAAGGAGGCATTGATGATGTGGGGTTAGGAGTCCTTTTCGGACTGGAGCTGTACCGGTATGAGTTTGCAGGGCTTTTGATGCATGCAGAGCATTTGGAGGCAGTATTTGGCGTTGGTCCCCATACCATCAGCGTACCGAGGATTAAACGTGCAGATGATATTGACCCGAATGTGTTTGACAATGGAATTGATGACAATATTTTTGCAAAACTGGTGGCATGCATTCGGATTGCAGTGCCATATACAGGAATGATTATTTCCACCAGGGAAAGTAAGGCATGCAGGGAGCGGATTCTAAAGCTTGGAATTTCCCAAATCAGCGGCGGTTCCCGTACCAGCGTAGGAGGGTATGCGGAGCCGGAGCCAGAGGAGGATTGTTCCGAGCAGTTTGATGTCAGTGATAAGCGGACATTGGATGAGGTGGTAAACTGGCTGATGAGTCTGGGGTATATTCCCAGCTTTTGTACGGCATGTTACCGGGAAGGGAGGACCGGGGACCGGTTTATGTCCCTGTGCAAAAGCGGACAGATTGTCAACTGCTGCCATCCCAATGCGCTGATGACTCTGAAAGAATATTTGCTGGATTACAGCTCGGAGGATACCAGAAGACTGGGTGAACAGCTGATTGAGAAAGAGCTGGTGCATATTACCAATGAGAAGGTGCTGCGGCTGACCAGAGAGCATTTGAAGAATATGGAGGAAGGAAAGAGAGATTTCCGGTTTTAAGTGAACGGTTATTTTTGTTAAGAAGAGATCAGGCTGAGGCTATGATGCATTTGTATGTATCATAGCTTTCGCTTTTTATGGTTTGGTTATCCTAATTTTTATGAAAAACATCTATGAAATCATCACAATATCTGCTAGAATATAAGTCAGCCATAAAGTATTGTTATCAATTAGCCTTAATTTATAGAAGGAATCCATACAAGGGAGAGTTAGCATGGGTGATGTGAAGCTGCTTGACTGCACGCTGCGGGACGGCGGATATGTAAATGACTGGGAATTTGGACATGATAATCTGGTAAGTGTCTTTGAGCGTCTGGCAGATGCAGGAATTGACATAATTGAAGTGGGATTTTTGGACGAGCGGCGTTCTTTTGATATGAACCGCAGCATTATGCCGGATACGGACAGTGTGGCCCGGATCTATGGTTCTCTGGACCGGAGGCAGGCTATGGTGGTTGGAATGATTGATTACGGCTCCTGTAGTCTTGACCATATCCGCCCGTGCGGGGAGTGTTTTCTGGATGGGATTCGGGTGATTTTTAAAAAGCATTTACGAGAACCAGCTATGGCATTCTGCCGGGAGCTGAAAGAGCTGGGATACAAGGTGTTTGCCCAGATGGTGTCTGTTACCAGCTATAATGATGAGGAGATGCTGGATCTGATCCGTCTGGCCAATGAACTGAAGCCCTATGCAGTCTCCATGGTGGACACCTACGGTCTGCTGCACCAGGACAACCTGTTCCATTATTTTGATTTACTCAATGATCATCTGGTCCCGGAGATCGGGCTGGGGTATCATGCCCACAATAATTTTCAGATGGGATATGCAAACTGCATTTCCATGCTGGAGCGGAGGATTGACCGGAGGATGATTGTGGACGGAAGCATCTATGGCATGGGAAAGAGTGCAGGAAACGCTCCTTTGGAGCTGATTGCCATGCGCATGAATCAAAGGTTTGGGAAGAACTATCAGATCAGCCAGATTCTGGAAGCCATTGACGCGAATATCACCCAGTTTTACAGTCCGGCTACCTGGGGATATAATATGTTTTATTATCTGGCGGCGTACAATGACTGCCATCCCAGCTATGTGAGTGATCTGATGAATAAAAGGACGTTGTCCATCAAATCTGTTAATGAGATTCTTGGCAAGCTGGAGGGGGAGAAAAAGCTTCTTTATGACAAGGATTATATAGAGGCTCTTTATGTGAATTATCAGAATAAAGAGGTGAATGATGAGAAGGCCAGAGAAAGGCTGAAAGAGATTTTTGCGGGACGTAAGCTTTTGATTGTTGGTCCTGGCGTTACCATGAAGACCCGGCATGAGAGGATTGAAGCATTTGTCCGGCAGCATCAGCCTTTGGTGATTTCCATTAATTATATTCCGGAGAAGGTGACGCCAGATTATGTGTTTTTGAGCAATTCCAAGCGGTATGTGCAGCTTGCCACCCGGTTAAGTCAGGAGAACCACAGGATTATTGCCACCTCTAATGTGACTGGAACCAGTGGGGAGGCGTTTTTGTATGTGCTGAATTACAGCTCCCTTATGGATGAGAAGGCCAAAATTGTGGATAATTCTCTGGTGATGCTTTTGAAGGCATTATCCAATGCCAAGGTGAAGGAAGTGACTCTTGCTGGCTTTGACGGGTATTCCAGTCAGTCCTCCAATTATTTTAACAAGAGCATGGAGTATGACTTTGTGAAAGGAATGGCAGACTATCTGAATCAGTACACGATTCATTTTTTACAGGAGATGAAAGATCAGATGAGGGTTCATTTCCTGACAGAGTCCCGCTATGAGGAGGGTGAGTGATGAAAGAGAATACCTATGATCTGGTTATTTTTGATGTGGATGGAACTCTTTTGGATACAACACAAGGGGTTTTGTCTGCAGTGAAATATACCATAGAGAGCATGGGCCTTCCAGGGCTTGAGGAGGAGCAGATGAAGGAATTTATCGGACCCCCCATTCAGGATTCCTTTGCCAGGGCATATGGACTTCAGGGACCGGTTTTACAGGAGCTGGCCACGGTCTTTCGGGACAGGTACAGCCAGGTGGATTTGCTGAAGGCGGTTCCCTATGATGGAATTGACTGTGTATTGGAAGAAATCCGGAAGCGGGGGATGGAGTCAGCCATTGCCACCTACAAGCGGGAGGATTATGCCATTACCCTGTTAAAACATTTTGGATTTGATCAATATACCTCGGTTATGTATGGGGCGGATCATGAGAATAAACGGAAGAAAAAGGATATTATCCGGATGTGTATGGATGCTTTGGGGGTGACAGACCCAAAGCGGGTGGTTATGGTGGGAGATACCATTCATGATGCTTTGGGAGCACAGGCGCTGGGCATGGACTTTATTGGTGTGACCTATGGTTTTGGATTTAGAAGAGGAGAAGAGGTATCTTCTGTACAGGCAGTGGGGTGGGCGCATCAGGCAGAGGATATAAAGATATATCTGTAATAGGAAAAAGCACACAGCAGGAACCAAAAGAAGAGAGGCGGTCAGAATGAGGATAAAAATAGCGGAGTATGTGTCACAGTTTCTTGTGGACCATGATATGAAGGATTGTTTTATGATTACCGGCGGCGGGGCTATGCATTTGGATGATGCCCTGGGACATCAGAGAGGCATGCGGTGTATTTTTAATCACCATGAACAGGCCTGTGCTATTGCAGCGGAAGGGTATGCCCGGATGACCGGAAGGATGGCGGCAGTGTGCGTGACCAGCGGCCCCGGAGGAACCAATGCCATTACCGGAGTCATGGGCGGATGGACGGACTCGATTCCCATGTTTGTGATTTCCGGACAGGCAAAGAGAGAGACAACGCTGTGGTCCTGTCCGGAGCTGGGGCTAAGACAGCTGGGAGACCAGGAGATTGATATTGTCCGCTCAGTGTCCAATATGACAAAGTATGCGGTTATGGTGACAAATCCGCTGGAGATTGCCTATCATCTGGAAAAAGCCTATTATCTGGCCATGGAAGGGCGCAAAG
>CATLIJ010000231.1 GCA_949948825.1 uncultured Clostridiaceae bacterium | reverse complement strand
TCCCGTCATGTCAAAACCAATGAGGCCAAGGGTATCCGGAAAAAGCTTCTGATAGTCCGGGTAGTTGCGGACTGCCTGATACACCACAGGCAGAAGCCCTGGTTCTGCCACATAGATCAGCGTCCTTTTTTTCAAATCCACCTGCTGTTTCAGCTGCTCAAACACATCCCCGGACCGTGCCTGCTCCGTAAAATAGCTGCTGCTTCCCTCAATTCCCGCATCCTGAAGGGCATCTTTGTATCCCCGGGTTTTCTCAAACCCGCCGCTAACGTCCGATGCATCGCCAGCAACCATCACAAAAGCATCATATCCCTTGCCGATACATCCCGTTACCATTTGGTACACACATTCATAGTGGTTGCTCTTTACATAACGTCCCTTCACATCATAGGGACGGGTTCCCAAATAGACTAACGGCTTCCTCTTTTTCTCCAGAGAAGCCGCCAACATGCCAAACCGATAAGTGGACTGAATGATAAAACCCTCCGCCCCGCATCTGGCCATCTGTTCCACATATTCCTTTTCATTGTTAAAATTCAGTTCACTGCTGCCAATAAGGATCTGATAGCCAAAAGCCCTGGCTGTCTCCTCAATCCCCTTTAAGGCCTGAGCCTCATAAGGCTTTGACACATCATCCAGGATCACCCCAAAAATCCCGCTGCTTTTGGCTTTCATTGCCCGGGCCGCAGCGCTGGGTTCATATCCCGTTTCATCGATAATCTGCTGTATCCGCTGCTTTGTTTCTTCTGACATCTTATTGGTCTTTCCATTCAGATAGAAGGAAACCGTGGTCTTTGACACGCCTGCCTTCTCGGCAATTTCATTAATTGTCAGTTTCTTCATCGCAACCTCCACATCACATTCTGTAATTTCTTTAGTATAACATAGTTTTCCCGGCCAAGGAACCCCATTTCTTAACTTTTCAGCCGAATTCTGACGTATTTCCCCCCTGCCTTCTTAAGCGCCGCTGCCTTTCCATAAACAGGAATCCCATGGCAGAGATACATTTTTCCTCCCCGAAAAGTCTCCCTGTTCCATATAAGCAAGGTCCATTTTTCCCCTTTTGCCGTGCAGATATCCCAGCCTGTCACCCTTTGGCTGGATACTGGTATTTCGCAGCCAGATACAAATACCTGTACTGGCTCTGCCCTCATCCCCTCTGCCAGAAAAAGAGTAGAAAAGACCAGTCTGTCCTCCATCTCACACTCCTTCACCAGGACAAGGGCCTCTGACTTCTCATTGTATCGTCGTGACATAAGGCCTCTTTCAATCTTAAAAGACTCTGGCGAAACTGCCTTCAGGCAAACCTCCCCGCTTTTTAAACACACTCCCTCCTCTGTCTTCTCTGCCCGGACCTGGCTGTCCAGATGAAAATATTCCCGGAGCCGGTGTTTTCCCCTGCATATAACATCCTGCACTGATAGCCAGATCCCGGCATCCACCACCATCACCCGACGCACAATGAAATAGGGGGTTTTGTCTCCCAATGTCCCCCAAACAGGCATCTCCATGTAGTGAACATCCCCCTGTTCCCGAAAATAATTTTTCAGGTTCTCCCCAAAATCAGCATAACTCCAGGAGCCATCCGGCTTTCCGCCGGACTGTCCGTCTATCACGCACACATTATGTGCCTGAGGGCATTTCAGTTTACACCGCAAAGGCTCATCCTCCCGGTAAGAGTAGCGCCCGCTGTCTATGAGAAAAGGGCGCCCCTGATGGTGAAGGCAAAGCTGGGTCTGGTTTGCATGACCATGGCTGCTTCCCAAACACCCATTGGCCATCCATGTAAAATCTGCCTGTTTTCCCCAGCTGCTTCTCAGATACAGATTTCCGCTGTCCTCACAAAACCAGCTGAGGCTCTGAGGTTCCTTTGGCATTAAAGCCTCATAGCTTCGTATCCCTGAAATTCCCAAAAGCCATGCACTGTCCATATCCATGTGCTTTCCCCCGGCAAAGCGGTAAATGCTGCCGGAACCTGTCTCCGCCTGCCCAAAAGCCGGAAACAGGCAGGAAACCACTGCTGCACGCACCATCACGTCCCTTACATCCGTCACATCACTGTCACCTTGGGGCAGCTGCCTCCAGTTGGGATCTGAGCTGTAAAGCACATGGCAGCTCATCCTCAGAACTGCCCTCACAAGCCATCCCCCAAAAGGCTCCCCAACCCCCGTTTCTCCCAGGGCAAGCCTTTGGCTTTCTTCCAGGCATATCCCGGCCCTTTTTGCCTGCCATACATAAACCAGCAGCCTGGTACAGGCATTCAATACCTCCACATGGTACATGGGCGATTGCTCCCAGTGGGAACCGTCCTCCAGAATCTGAAGCTCCAGCTGCTCTCTCAGCTCTTCCCACGCCCACTCATCCAGCCCTTCCCCAGGGAGAAAATCCCGGAACCAGAGATAACAGGCGCAGACCGCAGTTGTCTGCAGTACCCCCCAGTTGCTCAATGTATACTTTCCAATATACCGTTTCCTCATATTTTTCAACTGCTGCCCCATGTTCCCCAAAAGACACTCCGCCTGCGATGCCTCCATAAGCCCCGCCCCGATCAAATCCGCAGCCACAGCACACCAGTTCATACAGCGGATGCCTGTGTCAATGGTTCTGAAGGCCTCTGTGCTTTGGTCTTCAACCGGATTTTTCTCCATCCAGTCCCATAGATACCAGAACAGTTTATCCACATAAGTTCTTTTTCCTGTCATCCCATAGGCCTGCCACAGCCTTGGCAGAAAATCCTGGCGGTTCAGCATATAGACCCACTCCGGATCTCCATTGGGGCTTGTGACCCAGTCATCCAGAGTCAGATGAAAAGGGGTGGGACACGGCTCCATGTCCCACCTGTCCTGGAAAGAAAAGATTTGCTTTTGCAAAAGCTCTGACCGGCTGAGAAGATCCTCTCTTTCCTTTGGGCAATATGCCCTTATATATTCCAGAGTCTCCCCATAGCCAAAATCCTCATACCGGCGTTTACATATTTTCCTCAGCCTTTCAAAATCTCCTGTTTTCATTTTACTGCCATCTGCTTTCCTTTCCTCCTTCCGCTGCTGTCACGCAATCAAATGCAAAACTGACAACACAATACCAAGAACAATCGTCAGAATCACCAGCTTGTATGTACTCCATTTTTTCACCTTAATCAGATAGAAAATCAACCCGGTAAACAAAACAGGGAGAAGCCTGGGCGCAATGGCATCCACCATATCCTGAATAGCCACAATCTTCTGCTGGTTATCCGGCATATTGGCCACATACCGAACCGGCGTGGTAATCTTAACAAAGTTCACTGCCAGACCGGAAATCACCGTCACGCCAATCATACTGGCTATATTGGAGATGACCTCCATCTTTTCACTTAAGCTGGCAATAATATTTGTTCCCAGCTTATAGCCCCAAAGTCCAGTCAGCACCTTTGCCGCCAGCAGAATGGCATTCATAGCCACAAAAAACAGAATCGGCCCCATAATCATACCATCCTGTGCCAGGGAGGCTCCGATGGTGGCAAACAGGGGAGCCAGACAGAACTGGGCCAGGGAATCTCCGATACCAGCCAGAGGTCCCATTAACGCCATCTTAATGCTGCGAATCTCCTTTGCCGGAGTGTTATTTTCCAGCATAACCAGATGAAGGCTGGTGATAAACGGAACAAAATGAATATTTGTGTTAAAAAATTCAATATTCTCCTTCAGCGCTGCCTGGAGCTGGTCATCATCCTCCCTGTACATTTTACGCAGAGCCGGGAAAAGCATATTGGCATATCCAAGGCCCTGATAGTTTCCATAATTAAAGCCGTTCTGCAGGAAATATGCCCTGAGACTTGTCTTAATATAATCACTTTTTTGCAATATATTAGATGCCATCTTCAAATTCAACCTCCACTTCTTCAACTGAATTGTTTCCGCCCCTGCCCGCATGGAAAAACACCATCAGCGCAATAGCAGTTCCCAGTACCGCAACTCCCATAACCGGCAGATTCAGGTACGCAATGGCAATGTATCCAAGAAGCACAAAGGGTATCAGCTCCTTCTTTGCCATTACATTTAAAATCATAGCAAATCCAATAGCCGGAAGCATCTTTCCTGCCACTCCGAGACCTGTGCTAAGCCAGACAGGGATAAAGGAAATCAGCTTCTGCAGACCGTCAGAGCTGAATGCTCCTCCAAATCCAATGAAAAATCCCACTGCTCCGAACACCCATATCGTGGCATTGGCCGCAATGCGGAAACCTCTGAAATCCTTTCGATCCAATGCCTTATAGGCTGTCTCTGTGAGAGTAGTCGCAAAAGTATAGGTGGCTGTGATCACAAACTGGAAGGCCACAGCAAAGGGAAAGGATAAAGCCAGAGCTGAACCCACATCAATCCCGGATTCCTTCATAGTAACAGCTATGATGGTCCCCACAATCCCGGGCCCCATCGGGTTTGGCGGCACCGAACCTCCCTGAGATACACCAAAGCCCATAAAAGCCAGCTCTCCCACTGCTCCCATGGCAAGACCAGTGGGAAGATCTCCAAGAATAAGCCCCACTCCCGTTGCCATAACCAGACACCGGTTGGTATAAATGCCAAACAGCATTCCGGCCAGACACAATCCGCTCCAAAGACCGATTAACACACACTGAAATATACTGATTTCCAAAACTGTT
>CATLIJ010000230.1 GCA_949948825.1 uncultured Clostridiaceae bacterium | reverse complement strand
TGTCAGGGGCTTTGTTTGGAGCGGTTTTGATGGGCCTTTTGAACAATGGGCTGAATCTGTTAAGCGTGCCGTCCACAGAGCATGGCCTGGTGAAGGGGCTTGTGATTATTGTGGCAGTGGGGCTGGATGGGATGCAGCATCAGGAGAGATTCAAAAACTGGATGGGACAGTTTCAGTGGAAAAGGGACAAGCCGGAGGAAGGGAAAGCGGAATAAAGCAAAAGAGAAGAAGGAAAAAGTGGCAAAGAGAAAGCAGAACAAAGAAAAAGAGAAGAAATAGGAAGCGTCAGAGGGAAAAAGGAAACCGTCAGAAGAAAAAGGGAATAACTGCAGGGGAAAAGAAAGGGAAGGGCCAGCAACATGAAAGAGTGGGAAAGTGCAAAACCGTCAAAACAGGAAAATATGTGCAAACAGAAGAAAAGCAGAGAGAAGATAAGGAAAATCGATGCACATCTCCACCTGGCGCAGGTGGTTGCCGGATATTGCAGGCGGGGAGAGCTTCGTGCTGTGGGAGGCGGGAAGGCCAGGTGGGGAAATGGGGAGGTCTTTCAGCTGTTTCCGCCAGAATTTGGGGATGTTAATTTTACAGCAGAGCGTGCTTTGGAGATGATGAAGGAAAATCAGGTGGAAAAGGCAGTTTTGATGCAGGGGAGCATGTATGGATTTCAAAACCAGTATTATATTCAGGTGATGGAACAATACCCGGACTGGTTCTGTGCTTCCTGTACTGTGGACCCTTTTATGACAAATCACCTGGAGACTCTGAAGCTTTATCTGGAAAAACATAGATTTCGTGTGGTTAAGTTTGAGGTAAGCTCTGGAGGAGGATTGATGGGATGCCATGATCCCTTTGATCTGGCCGGAGAGAGGATGATGGAGATGTTTCGTCTGATTGAAAGTTGTCAGGGAGCGGCTGCCCTGGATGTGGGGGATATTTCCATGCCAAGCCATCAGCCAGAGGCCCTTGCAAAGATTGCCGGGGAATGTCCGGGGATGAAGCTGGTGGTCTGTCATCTGCTGGCTCCAGTGCGAACGCGGCAAAAGGAGTGGGAAGAAAGTCTTAAGCTTTTGAATCAGGAGAATGTATGGTTTGACATTGCCGCTCTTCCGAAAATTATGGAGCCGGATTCTTACCCTTATCCGGAAACTATGGAATATCTGGCCAGAGCAAAGGAGCTTTTGGGGGCGGAGAAGCTTCTGTGGGGTTCAGATGCTCCTTATGCGGCTGTTGGGGACAGCTATGGGCATCTGTGTGATTATCTGGAAAAGAGTAATTTATTTACAGAGGAGGAGCTGGAAAAGATCTATTATCACAACAGCCAAAGGGTGTATTTTTCCTTATGCTAAGGAACTGTCCGGCCCAATCTGCACAAGTGATTTTCAGACAGCTTTTAAGAGCCATTGATTGCCGAAAAGGGTTGTAAGGTTTTCTGGATTTGTGGTATAATGAAGGAATCAGTGAGCAGCGGGAAATCCGGCAGGAGGAGGAAAAGAGATGGGCAAAGAAGAGGAGAGAAAGATCACAACAGATGTGCTTTTCGGAAAGACAGACTGTAATATGGCAAAGAATGTGAGGACACAGGAGATTGACAAGCTGGCGTCCTCCTGGGAGATGGTGGAGGAATGTCTCCTGGAGATGTTTTTAGATGACAATGAGTTTGTGACTTTGACCATTGAGGAGATTCACCATAATATCCGGTATGTACAGGCATGTCAGGCTGAAGACCAAATTGTGGTGCAGTTGGGAATTGAGGAAGGGGACAAGACCCGGCTGGTGGAAAAAATGTGTATGGAAGATGAATGTATGGATATTTTTTACGAGTTTTACAATTCCACCTCTGTCCGGAATTTGGAATCCTACCATCCGGTGGAATTTTTTGTGTAATACACAACTGGAAAGAGAGAGCCTTGTTTTGTGAGTTTCACAGAAAACAAGGCTCTCTTTGCTTGCGGACAAACACAGATTTCCTACTCCAGATGCTTAATCTTTTTCTGATAAATCCGGATAAACAGGGCAGTTGTCATGGCAACCGAGATAATCTCTGCCAGAGGGAAGGCATACCACACTGCATGAAGGCCAAACAGCTTGGCAAACAGGTAAGCCAGAGGCAGCAGGCACAAAAGCTGTCTGGCTACCGAGGTGAGCAGGCTGTAAACGCCGTTTCCCAGGGCCTGGAACACAGAACCTACAATGATGCAGTACCCGGCAAACAGAAAGCTTAGGCTGATGGTCCGCAGGGCGGGGACGCCGATTTCCAGCATGTGCTCTGAGGCGTCAAACATAAGCAGCATCCGGTCAGGCATTAGCTGGAACAGGCCGAATCCCACCAGCATGATGGAGACAGCGATAAAAATGCTGAAGGTGGCTGTCTCCATGATCCGTTTTTTGCTGCGGGCTCCGTAATTGTAGGCAATAATGGGAATCATGCCATTGTTCAGACCGAAAATCGGCATGAAAATAAAGCTCTGCAGCTTAAAATAAACACCTAACACAGTGACAGCTGTTGTGGAGAAGGCTGCCAGAATCAGGTTCAGGAAGTAGGTCATTACTGATCCAATGGACTGCATGATAATGGAGGGAACTCCCACCTCATAGATAACCCGGATAATCGGCAGGCTGGGGGTAAAGCCCTTCATACTGATGCTCACGTCCGTATTTTTCCACAGATTGAAAATCAGGGAAAGGGTCATGGCCAGAATCTGTCCGGCTACAGTTGCAATGGCAGCTCCCCGGATTCCCAATGCCGGAAAGCCCCACAGGCCGAAAATCAGAATCGGGTCCAGGACAATGTTGGTCACTGCTCCGATTCCCTGGGAATACATGTTGTAAATGGTCCGTCCCGTAGACTGGAGAATCCGTTCAAATACAATCTCCAGAAAAATGCCAAAGGAAAAAATCAGGCAGATGGACAGATACTGGACCCCATATTCAATAATGGTCGCATCATCTGTCTGGCTGGCAAAATACAGCCGGGAGCCGAAAATGCCAAACAGGCCAAAACAGATTGCGCCTAAAATGGCGAGAAAGATGCCATTGACAGCAGCCTTTTGTGCATCCTCCCGGTTCCCTGCCCCAAGGGAGCGGGATAAAAGGGCATTCACACCCACACAGGTTCCGGCGGAAACTGCAATCATCAGGTTCTGGATGGGAAAGGCCATGGACACAGCTGTCAGCGCCCGCTCCTCCAGCTTTGCCACGAATATGCTGTCAATAATATTGTACATGGCCTGGACTAACATGGAAAGAATCATAGGCAGGGACATAGTCAGCAGAAGCGGCTTGATGGGCATGGTTCCCATCTTGTTTTGCTCCGGCTTGGTGGTAGCTTCAGACATAATAGTCTCCTTTCAGGGGTATTTTCAAAAAACGCTTTTGTGCGTATGTATCATTCTACACTTGATAAAAATGATTGTCAATGACATTCATTTTTAAGTTTACAACCTGACGGATAATTGGTAAAATAGACAGGAGAAGACAAAAAAGCGGAAAAGGAAAAGAGGGATATTTTTGAGAGGAAAATGGATGAAGCTGGCAGCTTTTAACATATGGATTGTGTTTTTGGTGGTCTGTCTGTATTCTCCCGGGCTGATCGGGCTGTCCTGGTCCCATGAAAATGTGCTGGTTGCTGCCAGCTCGATTACTACCGGAGTGATGCTGGCGCTGATTTTTCTTATGGTAAACTGGTATCTGCTGGCTGACCGGAAGGCAGAGCTGATTCAAAAAGGAGAGGAGAAGCTGGACCAGAAGGTGGCAGAGGTGATGGAGGGGTATAAAAGAAGCAAGGTGTTAGGGGAGATTGCAAAGTCCACCTTAGCCCAGATCAAAAGGCTTCAGAATGCTCAGGGGAATTTTGAGAATCTGGTGAACCGAAGGTTTGAGCCAGGGACCTTAAGCTATAAGAAATTTATGAGAGTTATGGAGGAGGCATCCAGGGCTCTGGAAAATGGATATATTCTGATGTCCAATAAAATGCTGATTTTTGATGAGGCGGAGTATGCCAAGCTTTCCACAGACGATTACCGGAGGGATGCCATTCCGGATGATATTCAGGAGGAGAAGAAAAAGCTGTATGACAGGAATCTGGAAAGCATCCAGAATATATTGAGAGAGAATGAGAAAATATTGCTGGGGCTGGATCATCTGATGATGGGAATTTCGGACACAGATTACTCGGAAAAGGATGTGGACAATGCGGCGGCAGAGATCAACAATCTGTTAAAGCAGCTGGAATATTACAAATAGGAGGGGGATTTTATGAAAAACAGTCAGAAGGCTATATTTGCCATAGGGGGAATCGGAATCCTTGTTTTTGTGCTTGCCCTTGGGGGGATTTTCCTCACAAGAAACTTAGGCAAGACGGCAAAAACAGTCAATATGGAGGAGGCAGCCGGGGTCATTGGCCGGTATGCCAAAAAGATCGGGGCAACTCACGCGGATGTGGTTAAGTCAGCAGTGGAGCTTACCAATACCCGTGTGGATGAGCTGCCGGATATTGATAAAAACCAAGTGACTGTCCGTCCTGTTACCAGCTTGTATGCAGAGATTTTCTGCACCTATGAAAAATGCGGAAAAGGGAAGAACGGCTGGATGAATGAGGTGGCAGAGCGGTTTAATCAGGCGGGTTATCAGGTGGACGGCCAGCCGGTTTCTGTGAT
>CATLIJ010000229.1 GCA_949948825.1 uncultured Clostridiaceae bacterium | reverse complement strand
TCCTGACGAGGTTTCTAACACTGGTGTCTCCCGATGGATTGCTCTTTTTTCCGGTTCCTGCTGGCTGCGCTGCCCTGACTCCAAATCCATCCAATGATGTTCTTCTGTTTCCTCCTCTTTTCCCGGAAATTTCATCACAATCACATCCCCGTTCTTAAGAGGCGTTTCCAGAAAAGCATAAGCACCATTAAGGGTAATCTCCTCACACAAGGATGCACCCTCCAAATCCCCCAGACAGGCGCTGGCAGACACGCCGGATACTGCTGGCTCAAAATCAATGGAATCCCCGGCATGAATAATCTCGGAAAGCTTTCCTTCCTTTCCATTAATCATAAGAGAAGCCGGTTGGGCTGCTGTGCCGTAAAATACCTTCCGCTCCCCATTGACCGTCACAGCAAGATTCAACCCGGAACGCCCCATAATATCCCGAAAGCTGTATCCATTCATCATCAAAAGATTCAAAGCAGTGAAGCTTCCGCTGCGGAACAGCTTGGCCGGTTTGTCATTTAAAATCACCCGGAAGCTGTCATTGATCCGGTTCAGTCCGGAGGAAATGGCAATTCCCAAAGGAGTGGCATATTCCGGATTGTTCAGATCATACTCCTCGGAAAATGCACTGGCCTGAAAATAATTTCCTGCAATGGCAACCCGATTTAAAGCCATCCCAAGAGCAGCTGCCAGCCCGTCCCGAAGCCGTGCCAGCTTGCTGCCGCCGCCAGCCAGAAATAACGCAGAAGGAGGGCCTCCGTTTACCTCCACAATCTTTTCTGCAATCTCCTTGCACAAAAGCTCTGAGGTACCCTGAATCTGGTCAAAAACCGCATCCTGGGGAACTCTGTGCTCAAATCCCAGAATATCCGCAAAAATAATCTCATCTTCCTTAGCCATCTGTGATTTTATTTTCTCAGCTGTCTCAAAATCCACCAGAAACGCTTTCATCAAAGTCTCTGTAATCTCATCTCCAGCCACTGTAGCCATGGTATAGCCTGTCACACTTCCTCCGGTACAGGCGGCAATATCCGAGGTTCCTGCGCCAATATCCACCATGACCAGGTTTAAAAGCCGCAGATTTTCCGGAATAGCTGCATTGATGGCAGCAATCGGCTCCAGGGTCAGGCTGGCTACCTCCAGACCAATCTTATTCATAGTAGTATACAGGCTTTCCACCACCTCGCTGGGCAGAAATGTGGCGATTAAATCCACCTTCACCTGCCGCCCCCGGTGGTCCTTCAGACTGGACATGGTATACTGATCCAGATAATACTGACACACCGTATATCCAACCAGATAAAAACGGCGGGAATCTCCCTCAGCCTCATTCTCCGCATCAAAAGCTTCCTCTGCCTTATTGATAGCCCCTGCCTCCAGACGGCTGATAATCTCATCATCAATCAGCTGTGTCCCGGACAGTTCCATCTCAAAATCCGCACGGCGGGTCCGGAGAGCCCGTCCTGCTGCTGCCACACAAACCCGGTCCAGGGTCAGACCCAGCTGATTCTCCAGCTTCGTTTTCACCCGGTCTGCCAAGGCCGCAACCTTCTCAATATTCTCAATCTGCCCGTCAATCATCGCCCGTTCTGTGTGTTCCTCTTTCTCAATGGCAACAATCCTTATTTTTCCCTCTTCTACCACTCCTACCATCCCGATTATGCTTCGGGTTCCGATATCCAGGGCAAACACTACCTGGTTTGTCTCAAAGTCCATTAAGGGATTTGCCTGAACGGGAATCTTTCTTACCTGTCCTCTTGCCATACTGCCCTCCTGCTTAACCAACGTATTTTACCATTATAGCCAAATTATAATCCAATGTAAATCATTTCCTGCAAAAAAATCTGTATCAAATAAAAGGTATGGAAAAGAGAGTTTCAAACATGAGGTATTCTTTCACAAAGAAGTTGTATCATTCCACTGGCAGAGTTATAATATAAATAGAAAGGTAATATTCATATGGAAAGATTAACATGGAAAGAAATTCAGGAAAATTATCCAGACCAATGGGTAGGCTTAATTGATGTGGTATATGAGCAAGATAATGACGCAACGATTCAATCTGCCATTGTAAAGTATATAGATAAAGATAAGAATGAGTTAACCAAAATGCAAATAGAGTCTAACGGCAGGGTACTAGCAAGGTATACAACACCTAATAACATATTTCAGCTTGGAGTGGTGGGGTACTTTGGATGAGGCAGTTTACTTTAGGATTAAATAAGGCAAATCAGAAACTTTTTCCCAATATGGCGATTATCACCTGTAATGATTTAAAAGATGTACCTTATCAGTTGATATTAAGCTCCACCATGTTCAGCAATTTGATATATGAGATTGATGATAGAAATAAAAAATTGAATGTAACAATACCAGATGGTGAGTCCATTTTGCGGAGATTAGCCATTGAGGATTCCAATGGTAAGTTACACGTATTAATTTGTTGAATTTTCGGAAGGGCTTTCTAAAAACAGCGAAAAGCCCCGGAAACATTCCCTCTGTTCCCGAAGCTTTTGGCATTTTTTCTTTAATCTCCCAACATATTTACAATCTTCACAGGCGTCCGGTAGTACATATTGGAGGTAGTGATGCCCACCCGCTCATTGGAAGCATGCACCACGCGGCCGTCTCCAATATAAATGGCAACATGGTTGACTGTACTTCCGTTGCTGTAAAAAACCAAATCTCCTGGCCTTGCATTTTCTGCTGAGACAGCCCGCCCCTGTGTAGACTGCTCTGCGGCGGTTCGGTTTAAATAAACCCCGGCTGTATTTCCCAAAATATATTTGGTAAAGCCAGAACAATCCACCCCGGTATTGGGATTGTTGCCACCGTAGACATATGGATTTCCTACATATTGAAGGGCATTGGTGACAATGGAAGTTCTCAAAGCTTCTTTTCTCGCCTTCTCTGCCGCCTCTGCGGCTTTCTTCTCCTCAATGGTATTCAGATAGCCGTCATATTGACCAGTTTTTTCGGTAAGCTTGCTCTGAAGATACCCAAGCTCTGCCTGAATCGCTGAAAAGCTGGCATCATTCTGAGCCAGAATAAGGGGGAGCTCTGCGGAAGCAATCCGCACTACGCCGCTGCCCTCTGCTGTCCGGATATCTGTATCTCCGGTTCCAAAACCAGACACATCATCCATCGCACGATTCGGCAAATCCCCGTTCTCTTCCTGGGAATCTTGTGTATCCTCCGGTTTGCCATTCTCAGAAGCATTGGAGGATTCTCTGGCATCCGTCTCCTCCGCAATCTGTCCCAGCCCCAGCTCCTGCCGAATCTGACTCTCCCGCTCCACCAGATCCTCTAACTCCTTTAATGTGTTTCTGGTCCGCTCTTCCAGAGCCATAAGCTCCTGCTCCTGAAGCTCCTGTTCTGCTTTCAGAGCTTTATTTTCCTCATCTGCCAGCCGCTTCTGCTCTGCCAGCTGCTCCCATTCCTGCTCCAGCTGCTCCTTTTCCCTTTGCACCTGTTTCAACTGATGACGAGACCCTGCAAAAAACAGGCAGGTTCCGGTCAGAGCCAAAAGTGCCAGAAAAGCAACTCCAAAGGTCCAGACAGGAGTCTTAAAATGAATTGCCTTTTTTTGAGAATGGGGCAGCAGCATAACCGTGTAATTCAGAGAAATTCGTTCTTTCTTAAACTTTTTCCACTTCATCGACACTGATTCTTCATTTCCTTCTTTTTAAGATTCGTTTTTTGATTTTTCACAAAAACGCTGAATTATTTATCTGATTTATCCGATTCCTTTGCCTCCTTTGATCCATTTTTTCCTTTGTCCTCCCCAGCCTCCTCATGGACAATATCGGATATCTTCTTTTCCTCCATCACTTCCATTGTACAATTTCCCTTAAAGGAAGCGCCCTCATCAATCACAAGAGTCTTTGTCACCAGATCACCCAATACACGGCCTGTCTCGGTCAGCTCAATCCTCTGTTCTGCCTTCAAATTGCCGTAGACAGTACCTGCCACCAGAATCTCAATGGCATTAATATCACCTTTCACAACACCATTTTCTCCAACAATCACCGAGCTTTGAGACAAAATCTTTCCCTGCACCAGTCCGTCTACCCTGGTAGGATCTGAGGCTTCCAGCAAGCCTTCCACTTTAGAATTGTTGCCAATAATCGTATTAATGGTACCAGTGCTGACAATTTCACTTTTCTTTTTCGAATTGAACATATTTCCTCCCTGTGCGTATCTGCCTTTTTTGTCCAGAATCGCATCTGCGAATCCGCTCTGCCTATATATTAATACTTTTCTATTAAAAAAACAATATGATTTAACAATTTTGTAACAAAAAACACAGCTTCAGTAATTGGTTTCTTCCCATTTTCTCTCCCCTTAAGGAGTCCTCTGCTCTCCGGTCAGACTGTCATAAACCATCCTTTTCACAACCTCTCCTGTTTCATATTGAATTTTTGAAAATACAATCTCACCTGCTTCCTCATCATAGGATTTCTCATAGACATACCGCCTGCCATCCTCCACCCGTTCCAAATTGCCCAGCCAGAAGGGGGCAAAACGCGTAGGGTCCTTATCATCCATGCTCCGTATTTCTCCCAGTCTGTTGGAAACCTCTGCCGATACTCCAACCTCGGAAAGAATTTTGTGGGGAAAATCCCTAAATTCTCCCACAGCTGCCTCTCTTCCCAGCTGTTTCAAATAAGCCTTTGCATAAGCCTGTTCCTGCTGCTTCAGATCCT
>CATLIJ010000228.1 GCA_949948825.1 uncultured Clostridiaceae bacterium | reverse complement strand
AATTCATGGTATGAGCCAGGTCCTGCATGGAAATGTCATACATATAATTTTCCCGGATATACTGAATAATGGCCTCCCGCACCAGAGACAACCGCACATTTTCATATTCCTCCCTGCTCTCCTGCATCTCCTTTGCCCTGCTGCCCTTTTTATCCTCTTCCTCTGGCATCGCCCTTTCCCGGCTGCTGTGCTTTTCAACCCCTTCCTCTGATGTCTTCTTCAAACTGCTGTCCTTCCCGCCTCTGTCCTCTAATGTCTCCTTTTCCTGACTTCTGTCCTTCTCATCTCTTTCCTCCGGCTTATCCTTCCCACGTTCCTTTGTGAGACGTATGGCTTCCTCCATCACAAGCATTAACTCCTGCTCATCATACGGTTTCAGCAGATAATCCAGCGCACGAACTGTTATGGCCTTCCGGGCATAGGCAAATTCATCAAAAGCTGTCAGAAATATAATACAGCATTCCTTGTCCTTTTCCCGAATCCTCTCCGCTGCCTCAATCCCATTGATTCCCGGCATCTCAATATCCAGAATAACAATCTGAATTTTCTGCTCCTCATAGATCTCCAAAGCCTCCCTGCCATTCTCAGCCTGAAATATGGCACAGGGGTCCCCCAGCTTTTCTCTCAATGTTTTGCAAAGCACAGCCCGCTCCAGCATCTCGTCATCTGCAATCAAAATACGAATCATAATCCTCCCTCATCCTTCCTTTCCTCCTGGGACAAACGGATTTGAATCACAGTTCCCTTTCCCCTCTGACTATAAATCCTCATCTCTCCCTTCTGATACATGGTATGGACCCTTTGATAAATATTCCCAAGCCCAATCCCGATTTTGGAGGTATGCCGTTCCTTCATGGCCTCCTCCAGCTGTCTCCGGACCTCCTCCTCCATACCCACTCCTGTATCTGCCACAGATATTACCAGAACCTCCTCCTTCTGCCATACCCGCAAAAGGATTCTTCCTCCCTGCTCCTTTTTTCCAACTCCATGGAGAATCCCGTTCTCCACCAGGGGCTGCAAGGTAAATGCGGGTATCTGCACCTTTCTCTCATCTACCTGTACCTCCCGTTCATATTGAATCCGGCTTCCGAACCGCATCTTCTGAATATACATATAATCCTGCACTACCCGAAGTTCCTGCTCCAAAGGCACAATCTGCTCTGTAGTCTTTAAATTATACCGAAACAGATTGCTCATGCTGGTGATCATACGCTCTGTGGTAGAAGCATCCTCCAGCTTTGCCATACAGGCAATGGTATTTAAGGTATTAAACAGAAAATGCGGATTGATCTGGCTCTTCAGCAATTCCAGCCGCGCCTCCTCCAATCGTTTCTCCATCTCGATTCTCTCCATCTCCTCCTTGTGGAGAAGCTCCGAGATCTCATGATTTTTCACCAATGTCCGGATATATCCTTCTGTGGCATGCTTCATCCGGTTAAAAGCATGGACCATCTCTCCCATCTCATCCTGATTCTCCACAGCCAGATCCTCGCCGCTAAAATCATTTACCGCAATCTTCCGGGTGGCGTCTGCCAACATCTCCATGGGATCTACCACTGCATGAGACAAAAGCCGGGTCAAGCCTGCCATCACCACAATCATGCCCACAGAAATCAACAGCACCATATAGGGAATACGGTAAAAAAAAGGCACCTGACTCTGATAGCTTGCATTCCCCTCCACCATAGTCAGCTGCAGAAGCTGACGGATGTAGGTCATCAGGTACTCCTGCATGGAATAGACCTGATACAGGCTTGTAATATAATCCTCGCTCTCCGGCTCCCTCCGGACAATGGCATCCCGTGAAATACAATAGCGCTCATAGGCATTTTGCACATTCCAGGTCCGGGCATACCGGTTTTCCCCGATTGTCCTATAGTCAAAGGGAAGCTGTCCCAGGCTTCTTCTTGCCTGTATACATGCCTCCTCATATCGTTTCTGATTCTCACTGGTCTGGTTTTTAATATAATCCCGAAATACCTCTGCCTCCAGCTCCATAGCCTTCTGGAAATCATAGCATCTGGCATTATCATCCAGAATCCGGTCAAAATTCCCCAAAGTAAAATCCATCAAAAGAAAGCTGAACCACGTAGATACGCCGATGACCAGAATGACCAGACACACATAGATTCCCAGTTTTTTCTTTAAGGATGTTCTAAGCCAAAGCTTTTTCCCATATTCGTACATATCTCCCCCTGCCTAGTGCTCCTGACCTTTTACCATAAAAATTCCATCGCCAAAGGCGATTTTATATTTTACCTTGAAAAAACATCCATAAGTATGTTCCTGAGTATAACATGAATTAAGAAATGAGACAAGACACAAAAAACCAGACTCTTCCCTATATGACACAAAAGGTTACGGTTCACAAAAAACCGGACTCTGCCCTAAAACAGAAATCCGGTTCTCTTTTCCTTTTGCTGTCAAAGCTCCCCTTTTCCTGACTGGAAAAGGGTTCTCTCAAACATTACTTTCCTTCATAGACAATGGCTGACTCCACGGAATATGCTTTCAGTTTTTCCCGGCCCTTTAAGCCTGCCAGCTCCATGACAAAGCAAATCTTCACCACCTGGCCGCCCAGCTGCTCCACCAGTCCGGTAATGGCCTCAATGGTGCCGCCAGTGGCAATCAGGTCATCCACAATCACAACCTTCTGTCCAGGTATAATGGCATCCTTATGAATCTCAATCTCCGCTGTGCCATATTCCAGGGCATATTCTGCAGAAATCGTCTCCCTGGGAAGCTTTCCCTTCTTCCGTACCGGCACAAAGCTTTTATGGCAGGCATAAGCCACCGGCATGCCAAAAATAAATCCTCTGGATTCCGGTCCCAGCACCACGTCAAAATCCACTCCATCCAACATCTCCAGAAGCTTATCAATGGCCAGATGCAGTCCGTCCGCCTCCTGCAGAATGGAGGTCACATCCCGGAAAATAATCCCCGGCTCCGGGAAATCCGGTATACTTATTACATACTCCTCCAGCTTCTTCATTTCCTTATCCTCCTTTTATCGCCTTTTTTGATTTTTTCCTCACTTTTCATCCCATTCCAGTTCTCACACTCTTGGCTGGCCCTGGTTCTCACACTCTTGGTCTGCCCTGCTTCTCACACTCTTGGCCGGTTCCTGGTTCTCACACTCTTTTGGCTGGTTCCTGCTTCACCGGAACACCTTCATCAGGTTAGCCACCTCCTCCTGCGTCACCGGCTCCTGGAAGGAGCTGTATGCATAGAAGCAATAGCCAGACACCTGCCCGCTTTCCCGGCCCGCCTCCACCTGCCTCATCATAATATCATTCCTCCGAAGCCATTCCGGGACCTCATTATGATCTGCAGTTCCAGAACCAGCCTTATACATGGCAAGACCCAAATAAAGTCGGGCATGTCCTCTGCTCTTAAGTCCAATCCAGGTCTGAAGATTATTGGAAAATGCATAAGGAGCCGAACTTCCATCAGAAAGCTTCTGTTCAAATCCCCAATAGATCTGAGGCATTATGTAATCCACATATCCCTCCTGTGACAGCCAGGTATCCACATCCGCAAACAGCCGGACCTCACTGCGGAGATTATCCACAAATCCCTCCGGACTGATTCCAAACTGCACTCCCGGCTTCACCTCCTTGACCGTCTTATAAACCTGACGGATCAGTTCATTTACATTCTCTCTGCGCCAGTCGCTGATTCCGAGAGAGCTTCCCGAAGCCTCATACTCAGGCTTGTCAAACCATTTCTCCGGATCTTCATTATTCACATTGGGATAAAAATAGTCATCAAAATGGATTCCGTCCACATCATAATTTTGCACCACTTCCCGCACTCCGGCCACAATCCTCTCCCGCACCAAAGGAGACGCCGGATTCAGATAATACTCCCCATTCTGTCTTAATACCAAACGGTCATTGGATGGATCTCCATCGGTAAGCCACTGCTTTACAAAACTGGAATCTGACACCTGATCCCAGGAATTTAAATATCCGGTCACGCGGAAAGGGTTGATCCAGGCATGGAATGCCAATCCTCTCTGATGGGCAGCTGACACAAAATAAGAAAGCGGGTCATATCCCGGTTCCTGTCCCTGTACCCCTGTGATAAAACGGGACCAGGGAAAATAGGCAGATGGATACATGGCATCTGAATCCGCTCTCACATGGACAAAAACCGCATTCATCCCCAGCTCCACACACCGGTCTAAAATCTGATTCACCCCCTGCTCAAAGCCCGTCTGGTCCGCTGGCAGCTTCTCCCAATCCAGATAAGAGATCCACACGCCTCTCAACTCATCCGACGGACCAGCCCCCGGACCATTTTGCCCAGGTCCTCTGCTTCCCGTCTCCCCCGGACCGGTCTGCCCTGGCCCTCTGCTTCCCATCTCCCCCGGACCAGCCGCCCAGGCAGAACAAACACTGCTCAGCGCAAAAACACACGCCAGCACAAGTCCCAAAAATCTCCTGCTCCCCTGCCAGTTTTTCCTTCCATCCTGTAATTTTCTACTCTGTTTTCCTAAAGACATATGCCCTCCCTGTTCATCCTGATCCTTCACAGCTGCCTGCAGCCTTTCAGCTGTACAAATCCAGCCTTATCCATAAAATCCATACAAAGACCAGTATACCAAAACCATACAGAAAGGGCAACTCCTCACAATTTAATTTTTTCTGAACTTTTTATCATCCATTGTAACAGTTCAGACGGAGCATCTTCTTGCCCGTCTTCGACGGACAAGAAGCA
>CATLIJ010000227.1 GCA_949948825.1 uncultured Clostridiaceae bacterium | reverse complement strand
AAGGGAGAATGTCCAAAGACATTCTCCCTTTTCCAGTCACATGAAACTTCTACCGAAGGGTTGCTCCCTTTCTTGCTGTGCTGACTGCTCTGGCATACCGCCCAAGCAGTCCTTTCTCTTCTTTACGCTCTACGGCCTTCCACTGCTCCCTGCGTTTTTTCAGCTCCTCCTCACTGACCTGCAGCTGAATCAATCCCTGGCTTAAATCCACAAAAATCGAATCGCCCTCTTCCACAAGGGCAATTGGGCCTCCATCTGCTGCTTCCGGACACAGGTATCCAATACTCAGACCGCCGCTTGCCCCGGAAAATCTTCCGTCTGTTATCACGGCTGTCCTGGGGATTCCCTTGATAATCTCTGTAATGCGGTGAAGCTCCTTCATGCCAGGTCCTCCCTTTGGCCCTTCGTACCGGACAATCACTGCATCTCCCTCTTTGATTTTTCTCTCCCGGAATGCAGCATAGCACTCGTCTTCACTGTTATACACCTTTGCTGTCCCTGTAAATACTCTCACTTTCTCCGGCACAGCAGAGGTTTTCACCAAGGCCCCTTCCGGAGCCAGATTGCCGTAAAGAACCTGGATTCCATCTGCTCTGGAAACAGGCTCCTCCATGGTCCGGATGATCTCCCGGTCTCCCTCCTCTGCTTTCTCCAGAATCTCGCCCAAAGTTTTTCCCGTCACAGTCAGCACATTCGTATGGAGAACAGATCTTAGCTCTTTCATCACTGCCGGAATGCCGCCTGCATAGTGAAGATCCACCACAGTCCGGTTTCCATTGGGTACAATGTCTGTCAAAACCGGAGTCTTTGCCGTAATCTTGGAGAAATCATCCCAATCCAGCTCTAATCCCAGTTCAGCTGCCAAAGCGGGAAGATGAATCAAGGCATTTAAAGAACCGCCAATGGCTGCCAACAGGGTAATGGTGTTCTCCAAAGCTTCTTTTGTCATAATCTTAGACGGAGTCAGCTGCTTTTCCACCAGCTTCATCACCGCGCGTCCGGACTCTCTGGCAGAAAAACGGCGCATACTGGTACTGGAGGGAATCAGGCTTCCGCCAGGAAGCATCATCCCAAGAGCCTCGCACAGCGCTCCCATCGTATTGGCAGTTCCCAAAAACGGGCAGACTCCCGGACCAGTATAATATTTCAGCGTTCCCTCAATCACATCACGTTCTGTAATTTCTCCCCGCAGAAATCTTTGCCTGAGCTCCTTTGACTCATTTGGCTTTATTTTGGCAAAGCAGGGGCCAGCTGTTACAACAATGGACGGCAGGTCAATTCTTGCTGCCGCGTTAAGCATTCCAGGCACAATCTTATCGCAGGAGCCCATATATACCACCCCGTCAAACACGCCCTCTCCCACAATCATTGCCTCTGCTGAGTCTGTGATAATCTCACGGTGAGGCAGACAGTAACGCATTCCGGAATGTCCCTGGGCAATTCCGTCACACATGGCAACTGTATTAAATTCCACCGGCTCCCCGCCTGCCTCCAAAATTCCCTTTTTCACCTCAGCCGCCAGCTGTCTCAACGGCTCATGGCCCGGACAAATCTCATTCCAGCTGTTTGCAACTGCAATCAACGGTTTTGTGTCCAAAGCGTCCATCGACACACCTGCCGAGGCCAGATGCGCCTTGGAGATGGCCTTCTGAAAAGGTTCCAATTTATCAATCGCCCGAATCATTTGATCCTCCCCAACTATGTTTTTCTCTCATAACCATTTTTACAATATGCCTGCAATTCAGCAGCCATTCAGACGGGGCATCTTCCTGCCCGCCGTCTGAATGGTTGCGCATTTTAAGCTTCCACTGCATTCTGACGCCCTTTTCGGGACATATAGAACCATATCCCGCTGATGACAAGAATCATCACTGGAATGGAAATGATCAGATTTGTGGTAAATGCTGTATAAATCAGATAGCTAACCGTCAGACTTGGGCCTGCAAAGGATGTAATCATATTGCTTCCCAAATCCAGCCCCACATCCGTTGCAAGGGCAGTCAGAACCGGAGAAGTCCATGTGCCTGCCAGCAAAATAGCTGCTGTACAGAACAGACCAATAATAATATTTTTAAACAGATTTCCCTTTGTCATAGCCACAGGAAGAGCCACCCGGAAGGTGACAACTGCCAAATCTGCAAAAGGAAGCACCCGGTTTCCAGGTAAAATGGCAGCCATCAGAATTGTCAGGGGAATCACAATCAGGGATGTGGTTATTACATCCGGATTTCCCACCACAATAGCTGCATCCAGACCAATGAGAAGATTTCTGCCCTTGAACTTTTCCTGACAGAACTTCTTTGCTGCATCTGAAATAGGCATCAATCCTTCCATAAACAGAGAGGTCATCTTGGGTATTAATACCATAACTGCCGCCATATTGACTCCAAGAGTGAGCACCTCTGACACAGAATAACGGGCCAATGCCCCGATGACACATCCAAAAATCAACCCCAGCATCATGGGCTCGCCAAAAATTCCAAGATATTTTTTTGCGTCCTTTACGCTGAAATCCAGCTTGTCCACCCCTGGAATCTTGTCCAGAATCCAGTTAATCGGAGCAGCGATAATCACGCTGGACAAAGCAGACATGGTGGGAAGAGATACGCCGGGAATCCCAAAGAAATCCTCCACCAAAGGCGCGGTCCAGTCAGACAGCTTAAAGGAAATCACAGCCATAACCACAGAAGCTGAAACCCCTAAAAACACATTTTTTGTCACATAATACACAAGGATTCCCACAATTGCCATATGATGGTAATTCCAGATATCCACATCCAGGGTGTCTGTAATTTTCAGCACCAGCATCAGAATATTGGTTGCCAGAATTGCAAAAATCAGCAATGCAATAATAGGAGATGCCCAGGTTACAGCTGCGATGGACCCCCAGCCCACATCCAGAATGTCCAGATGAATCCCGAAATTTTCCACCATTGCCTGAGCTGCCGGACCAATGCTGCTCTTCATCATATTGATTACAAGGTTAATGCCGGCAAAACCAATTCCCAGCATCAGGCCGGAACGGAATGCCTTGCCCAGCTTGACGCCAAAAATCAGCCCTACAATCGTGATGATAATAGGAAGCATGACCGTCGCTCCGGCATCCAAAATCACATTAAAAATATTGTAAAAGATTTGCATATTCCCTTCCTCCACTCATACAACTACATGTTCTCTTCTTTTACTTTTTCAGCTGCTCTACAATCTGCTCCAGAGTGGCATCCTCCCCAATACCGGTCAGCAGGGAAATCGCTGTGATTACCGGAATGGTGACAGTACCGCCGGTGAATTTGCCGGTAGTCACCAAAAGATCATAGTCATCTGCCTTTGACTCCACCTCCAGAAGCTTACACTGATTTACCGTAACTGCCACTCCGTTCTCTTCACATTTTTCACGAATCTTGGTTGCCACAACAGTTGATGTTGCAATTCCGTTTCCACATGCCACTAATACTCTCTTCATAATTTTCCTTCCTTTCTCTTTGTGCTTTATTGTTTGCAAATATCCCTGACTTTCCTATATACGCTTCCAGCCCCCTGACTTCCCCATTTACGCTTCCAGCAAATACCTGCGGATCACAGCCTCAATGGCTCCCTTATCCTCTGCTGTGATGATTTTCTTCACATCCTCCTGATTCTGAATCAGGCCCACGATCTTTTGCAGCATCTCCAGATGGCCATGGGGTTCTGTGAGCACCAGCATAATCACCAAATGCACTGAAACCGCGTCCTCCGGCTCATCCATAGCGTGGAAATCCACAGCCGGGTTCAACACTGCCACACAGAGAGAGGCTGTATTGACATGGCACACATCTGCATGAGGAATGGCAACATTAATCCCATGGGTGTTCAAACCAGTGGGAAAATTGGCCTCCCTCTCCAGAATCGCCTGACAGTAAGTATCTTTCACAATTCCCTTATCACAAAGATGATTACACATGGCAGTCAGTACCTCTGTGTCTGTCTTTGCATGCTCCACCTTGAGAATCAAGGACTGGTCAAATGCAATGGCCATACAATCACTCTCCTTCCAACTCCTTCAGCTTATTCTCCATGGCTTCTATGGATCTTCTTATCCCCTCTTCCTTTTGATTTAAAATATCCTCCTTTTCAAAGATTCCCGAGGCAATTCCGGCAAAAGAAGCCCCTGCCTTAAAATACTCCTCAATGTTGGCAGTGCCGATTCCTCCTACAACCATCAGCGGCATTTTTCCCAAAGGCGCCGCCAGATCCGACAGATACCTGCTCCCCAGTCTTGCTGCCGGAAATACCTTTACCATGTCAGCCCCATCCTGAAAGCTTTTCCTGATTTCTGTGGGGGAAAACGCCCCCGGGACACTGATAATATTGTTTTCCCTGCACAAATCCAGAATTTTCTTGTCCAACATGGTGGGGGACAGCAAAAAGGCTGCGCCTGCCGCTATGGATGCCTGTGCCTCCTCATAGGTAAGGACTGTGCCTGCGCCTACCAAAATGGAGTCCTGAAACTCCTGGCTGATCTTTTCAATCGCTTCCAGGGCTCCAGGCGTATTCATGGTAATCTCCACAGAACGCAGCCTGCTTCCTACGAGGTTTTTCACCACTGCCCGAATCTGCGGATAGGTGTAGCCTCTTAAAATAACTGTAACTTTTGGGAAATTCTGAATGTCCATATCATCCTCACTCCTTTCACTTTATATTAGAGCAAGAATGATGCCAATATTTGTCTGATTTTGTGCCCTCATTGCTTTGAGCTGCTTCCCTTG
>CATLIJ010000226.1 GCA_949948825.1 uncultured Clostridiaceae bacterium | reverse complement strand
TCAGATAAGGCCAATTTTTGCCGCACAGACACAGAAGAATCTTTATTTGCCTTTAAAGGAGGAGTTGCATATTTGGAGTTTGTGGGAGGTGATTTTACTAAGCTTAATTATTCTTCCAAGGATAAAGTATTAAAGGTTTCCAAGGATACTCTGGTATATCACCTGGATGAGGACGGCAATCGGGACAGCCTGGTGGACCCTTATACCGGGATGGCCTATGTGCCGGCTCCTGGAGATTCCACAGGAAAGGTGATGGTATGGCCAGTAAAGACATATCGGGATCTCTATGGAAATGTGATTGCCAGAGATAAGATTACGACCTCCCGTGTGGCAACTATAGGTGAAAATCAGGAGGGCTATGGAGAACAAAAAGTCCTTGGTGTGGTAAACCACTCAGGAAAGGAATTAGATGAAAAGGATCTTCCGTCTTACGAACATACAGAATCCGGTTCCATTACCGGTACCTGGCATCCGCATGAGAAGGAGCAAAGCCACAGAGAAAAGACAGTCCGCCAGAATCAATATGGGAAAAATATGAACCGGGAAAGGATTTTTAATGAAAATAACGGCAGTTTTTCAGGAAGTTTGAATCCAGTATACAATGGTTTCGGGCTTCCGGAATATTATCAGAAAAGCAAGGAAGCATACCGAAAGGGTATTCGTCTTTATGACCGGAACAATGATTTTGTCCGGTATAAGGATTCGGATAATTTGGAGGAATATAATAACAATGCCTATCACATTAATTCTCACAATCAGCTGTATGACGGACAGGAACAGGTGGAAATGCAGCGCCAGAAAAAATTATATCACCGGCAGGGAGAAGGATATATTTTGGAAAATACCTGGTTTACTTCAGACCGGACTCCCAATGATCCTTTTGATACAGGAGAAACTCCAGGACAGCCGGATATTTTAAAGAGGGTTCCTGTTGGAAATTATATTATGGAAGAGCTGAAAAGCCCGGAAGGATATCTGAAAGGATTTCCAGTGGGAATTGTGGTGGAGGAAACTCCCAGGATGCATTATGCTTCCATGATTGATTCGACAACAAAAACAGAGATTGCCAAGATCAGCGGCACAGGCAGCAGAAAGCTTCAGATATGGAAGATAAATCCAGATGGGACAGTTGGGCAGAAGGAAAAATGGACAGAATCAGACAGCAGTTACCAGGATCAGGTGGTTCCGGGAGCAAAACTGGCGCTTTTTCAGGCAAAGAAGGTTTACACTCCTGCATCAGAAAAAGGTTATTATCTGGAAAAGACAAGTGACAGCCCTCTTGTCTATGAATCTACAGACAGTCAGGCAGGAGATCCGGTCAGAAAAACGGCACAGTGGATGACAGGTTTTGCACCGATTTATGTGGAAGGAATACCAGAAGGTGTGTATCTTTTGGAGGAGCTTGCTGTGCCAGAGGGCTTTGCCCAAAGTGAGCCTGTGGAGGTGGAGATTGTCAACCGGCCTGATGTGCAGGTGATTTCCATGTACAATGACCATACAAAGGTGGAGATAGAAAAATATGCTATGGAAGGATTAAAAAGGGAGAGGCTGGCAGGAGCAGAGTTTTGCTTGTATGAAGCAATGACAGATGAAAAAGGAAATGTCCGGTTTCAGGAGGGAAAGCCTATGTATGATCTTCACAAGAAGACAGATGAATGGGTCAGCAGCGATTTGAAGGAATATTCTGGATTTATGCCTGCTTTTGAGGCAATGTACCGGGAATTTGGCACAGAAAAGGGGACTGTGGTTTCCTGGACAGAGGGAGAACAGCAGCATACGGCTCACTATGAATCTGCCAAATCGATTGATGCTTCCATAAGCGGAGGGCTGGAAGCTCTTCATCCCACAGTGGCTGATTTGATTTTTACTATGGAAAACGGAGTGCGGATTCGGATTCTTGTGCCGGCAGGAAAAGCTTATGTGCTGGTTGAGGCAAAAGCTCCTGTTGGATATGCAAAAGGAAAAGACCGGGTCATTCAGGTAATGGATACCCCTAATGTACAGAGACATTCCATAGAAAATACAGAAGGGAGGCTGTATATTTCGAAAACTGCCGCTGCCCGGGAGGGGGAACTGGCTGGCGCACATTTGGGACTTTACCGGGCAGGTGTCAAAGGGGAATTTATATCAAAAGAAGATTATTTGGAGGCAGACTGGATCACTGGCCAGGATGGAGTCTACACAGAACAGGATTTTGCAGGCGGAAGGATTTTGGAGGGATATAAAGCAGGGGATTTAAAGCCTCATGAAATCCGGAAGCTGGAGGATGGAATCTATTGGCTGGCAGAACTGGAAAGCCCGGATTATTATACGTCCTTTGCGCCTGTGAAGATTGATTATCAGCAAAAGGATGAAATCCGTGTGGTGCGGGTAAAGGATGTTCCGGTGACAGGCAGTTTGATATTACAGAAAAGCGATTCGGATGGAAAGCTTTTAAAAGGGGCTATGTTTGAGCTGGCCGCTTATGGAAAGAGGGATTTGAGAAATCCTGTGTTTATAAAAAGAATTACAGATCATCAGGGAATCGTACAATTAGATGGACTTTTGGTGGGAGAGATGAGAGAAGATGGAGAAATTGAGCCATATCTCTATAAGCTGAAGGAGATTTTTCCTCCGGACGGCTATGCAGTCAACACCAGAATTTTCACATGGGAATTTAAACCAGATCAGGACGGGGTTTCTTATGAGTTTGGAGAAGAAGCAAAAGAACAGTTTGTGGTGGTGAATCAGCTGACAAAGGTTTTGATTGGCAAAAAGGATTTTGATGATGGGATGGATCTTTCGGAAGGAGGATTTCTTTCTGGTGCGGAATTTGCGGTTTATGAGATAAACGGCAGAGGAGAAGACGGTCAGCCGATTTATGAGGAGAATGCTCCCAGGGCGGTTTGGGTGACAGACAAAGAAGGCACACAGGAACTGGAGGGGCTGATTGCCGGACACAGTTATCTGTTAAAGGAGCTTTCTGCGCCGCCTGGTTATGGAATCATGGAGCCGGTTTTGTTTACTCTGTCTAAGGATGGGAGGCGTATTGCAAGTATTGCCAGTTATCTGAATCAGGTCACGGTTCATTCTTCTTTGTCAGAGAATCCGGATCGGATTACAGCCATCACCATACAGGGACGATATCCGATTCAGGTAAAATATGAGTTGTATGATGAGGAAAAAAGGCTGGTAAAAAGCTGGATTGGAGGTCAGGACGGATATTATCTTCAGTTGGAAGACGGGCTGGAGGAAGGGAAAATATGCACCATTACAGAAAAGACATTATACAATGACGGTTCATGCCCTGTGACCGGACAGCAGACGATGGCATTGCATTTTGACGGACAGGGGTATTGCCGGATTTTGGGCCGGGAGGCGGAAAAGACAAAGCTTGTATTAGAAGATGCACATGGGAGCTGGATGAATACCTTTTTTGTCCGTGAAGGGTTTTTGGAGAGAACAATTGAAAACAGAACAGACGAGGCTTCGGGACATGAGCTGTTTCAAAAAGGGGAAAGCTACCGGCTGACAGAGTATACTGGCTATTCGGATGGAACCTGGTGGGAGAGCAGCCGGATTGCTTTTACTTTGGGAGAGCGGACGTCGATTGAGACCATTACAGCCTTGAACCGAAAGTCAAAGGTCAGTTTCTCTAAAAGAGATATTACCGGAGAGGAAGAGCTTCCTGGATGTGAGATGCGTGTGAAGGATGGGAGTGGAAAAGAGATTGCATCCTGGATTTCCGGAAAGGAGCCTTATGTGCTGGAAGGGGTGTTGATACCAGGAGAAAGCTATGATCTGGAAGAAGTGCGTCCGGCAGAAGGATATGCTTACGGAGAAAAGATCCGGTTCACGGTTTTGGAAAATGGTATTGTGGAACAGGTCAGGATGAGGGATGAGGAGACAAAGGTAAAAGTACATAAATGGTCCTTTAATCCAAAACAAAAACCGGTTGTGGGAGCTATGCTGCAGATTCTGTACCCAGACAAAACACCAGTGAAGGCGGCTGTGAGTCAGGAGCCTTTTGTGAAAGGGGAGCCGCTGATTTTTTCTTCCGGGGCAGAGCCAGTGAAGCTTTACGGACAGCTGAGTGCAGGAGAATCCTATCTGCTTCACGAGATAGAGCCAGCTCCTGGATATGCTTTTGCAGAGGATGTTCCTTTTGCGGTGAGCAGAGACGGCAGGGAAGATTTGGTGGTAATGGAGGATCTGCCTACCCGTGTAAGCTTTAGCAAGACGGAGCTTACCGGGGAGGAGGAGCTGCCTGGAAACCGCCTGCGGGTGAAGGATGAGACAGGCAGGGAAGTGGCATCCTGGGTATCCGAAAAAGAACCATATGAATTAGTGGGAGTTTTGGAGGCAGGAAAGACCTACTGTCTGGAGGAAATACAGCCAAAAGATGGATATACCTTTGCAGAGGAGATTTCCTTTACTGTCAGTCTGAACGGAATTACAGATTTGGTTGTGATGAAAAACGACCATACAAGGGCAAAGATTTCCAAAACAGACGGAAATACAAGGAAGCCTCTGCCAGGAGCTCTTCTGCAGGTACAGGATGAAGAGGGCAGGGTGCTTGACCAGTGGGTTTCCGGGGAAGAAAGCCATGAAATAGAAGGAAAACTGATTGCCGGGAAAACCTATTATCTGTGTGAGCTGGAAGCACCTGATGGCTATAGTAGGGCAGAGAAGATAAAATTTCAGATGCCAGAAGAGACAAGAACTTTGGAGCTGGTTTTAGGGAATGTAAAAAAGAACAGAAGACATATTCCGGAGG
>CATLIJ010000225.1 GCA_949948825.1 uncultured Clostridiaceae bacterium | reverse complement strand
TAAGGACTTAAATACTGTGCCTCCCATGCCTCCTGAACCTCCCGGATTGTCACTTTGCCTGCCTCCCTTCGTAGCTTCTCTGTTTTTTCTTATTGTCTCGTCCCCGCTCCCCTTTTCCTTACTTTTTCCTACCTGTCTCTATCCGCCCAAATTTCTCTTTTACCTGTCTCTGCCTCTGCAAGCCAAAATTCCTCTCTTACGTTCATTATATCACGATTCCCTTAATTTTAGTACTGTTTTTTCATTACGTTTCGTTTACACTGCTTCCAATCTGTGCTATACTTAGGGAGCAGATTTCAGATTTCTTTTGGAGGTATGGTTATGAAAATTATCTATGCAATCGTCAGTTCAGATGACGGCAACCGAGTAACCGATGTTCTCAATGAACACAATTTCAGCGTAACCAAATTAGCCACCACTGGCGGCTTCTTGAAAAAAGGGAATGCAACCTTAATGATCGGCACAGACGAGGACCAGGTAGATCATGCCATTGGCCTGATTCGGGAGACCTGCGGAAAGAGACAGAAGATCACCTGCGACATTCCTTCCCCCAACATCAGCTCCATCTCTGCAGGCTATATGATGATGCCAGTGACCGTAGAATTAGGCGGCGCCACGATTTTTGTCACTGACGTAGAACGTTTTGAAAAATTTTAAAGGAAACCTTTAAATAGATAAAAAGAATCCTGCTCCGCAAGCTTCTCCGCCTGCGACGGGTCGCTTCAGCGACATAATTCCTTTCCGCCGCAGCGCGGTCCCCGCGGAGCGTTTTTGTATCATAGGACGCGCTTTCCTCAGCTGCCGCTTTCCGCCAAAGCTGCTGCCAGCTCCTTTAAGGCCGGAACATCCTTTTCCTTCAAAACCGACCGGATTGTCACTGTCGGTTCCAGAATCTTCACTTCCTTCATGCCCTCCAGGATTCCCCTCATGGCCTTTCCTGCCACAGGCGCCCAGGTTCCGTTTTCCAAAATCCCCACAGTCCGCTTCTGATAATTTTTTGCCCGGATATGCAGAAGAAATTCCTCCACACAGGGGAACACTCCGCCGTCATAGGTAGCCCCTGCCACTGCCATCCGGTCATAATAAAATGCCTTGCGCACTGCCAGAGATACCTCTGTCCGGGACAAATCCAGAACCTCCACTCTTTCCCCCTGCTCCTCTAAAAGCTCTGCCAGCTTTCTGGCTGCATGAGCTGTATTTCCATGAATGGAACCATAGACAATCAGCACCCCATGCTCTTCCGGCTGATAACTGCTCCAGGTCTGATACTTGTCCACATAATATTCCAGATTTTCCTTTAAAACAGGACCATGAAGAGGACAAATCATCTGAATATCCAGTCCGGCCGCCTTTTTTAGAAGGCCCTGTACCTGAACCCCATACTTGCCCACAATATTCAGGTAATACCGGGCTGCCTCTTCTGCCCAGTCTTCCTCTGCATCCATCGCGCCGAATTTTCCAAAACCATCCGCTGAAAAAAGAATCTTTTCCTTTGAATCATAAGCCACCATCACCTCCGGCCAGTGAACCATGGGAGCCATGAAAAACTGCAAGGTATGCTGTCCCAGGCACAAGGTATCTCCCTCTTTGACAACTACCTTTCTTTCCTCCAGGTCCAGATCAAAGAACTGAGCCGCCATATCAAAGGTCTTGCCATTGCCCACCAGCTTTGCCTCGGGATGCTTCCGGGCAAAACGCTCAATATTCGCGCTGTGATCCGGCTCCATATGGGATATCACCAGATAATCCACATGCCTTCCTACAAGTATTTCCTCCAGATTGGCAAACCACTGCTCAGATACCCGGTTATCCACTGTGTCCATGACAGCCACCTTCTCGTCCAGAATTACATAAGAATTGTAAGTAACTCCATTTGGCACTGGATATTGACTTTCAAATAAATCCAGAGTCCTGTCGCTGACTCCGGCATAGAAAACAGAATCCCTAATATATGTGCTGCTCATCTTAGCTCCTCCTGTATGATCGTAACAGTTGTGAACCGTTACATATTTTCATCACAATTCAGACAGAACTCATCGGTTTTAAATTTTGTTCTGTAAATAACGGACTTCATTCTATCACACTATTCCATAATTTTCTATTGGCAATCCTGACAAAGTTACTGTTCACGGGGAAAATCTTCCTGGCTCTCTTACAAAATGGCATTGGCTTCATAAGCCATAATCTCCCTGCTGTATCTCTCCACCATTCCTGCCACATCCCTGCGGGTATAAGGTTTTTCTATAAATCCAAAAGCCTGAATTTTCCACGCCTCCAGGGAAAATCCTGGTATGCTGGACATCAGCACTACAGCCGGAGGATTCTCCAGCCGGTGAAGAGCTGACGCAAGGCTGATGCCGCTGATATCTGGCATCACAATGTCCGTAAAAACCAAATCCACCCTGTTCTCCCGGACAAAATCCACCACAGCCACTGCTTCCTCAAAGCATCCCACCAGCTCCACCTGCTCCATATTCCGAAAAATTCCCTGTATTTTCTCCAGCAGCTCCGGCGCATTATCCACCGCCACAACCCGGATCTTCATCATTCATTCCACCTTCCTAACCGTATTCTTCCCATTTTACCACGGAAAAAAAACCTTAACAAGGAATTTTTTGAAAAAAAAATGTTAGGATTTGTTACTGCTGCTTAAATGATGTAAAATCTGCCGTTTGTATTCCAGAAATTGATTCGAGATGGAAAAATCCCGGGACCTTGGCTTTGGCTCCTGAATCCGGATCTCCTTTGTGAGATGCCCTGGCTTCCCCGTAAGCAGGCAGATCCGGTCAGATAAGAGAATAGCCTCGTCCACGTCATGGGTGACAAATAAAGTAGAAAGATGAATCCGCTCCATCACCTGAAGATACCAGTCATGGATTCCTCTTTTGGTCAGCATATCCAAAGCAGAAAAGGGTTCGTCCAGCAAAGCGACCCTTTCGGAAAACAAATAGGTGCGCAGAAGGGCCGCCCTCTGCCTCATGCCGCCGGACAGCTGGGATGGATACATTTTCTCTGTCCCAGCCAGCCCGAACTCATCAAAATACTCTCCGGCCCTGGCTCTGGCCTCCCTTTTTTTCCTTCCCTTTACCAGAAGAGGAAGGGCTACATTGTCCAGAATGGTCCGGTAGGGAAAAAGCAGATCCTTCTGAAGCATGTAGCTGACCTGTCCTGGCTTTCCTGTAATATCAACGCCATCCAGATAAACTTTCCCCTCGTCCGGCTGGCTTAAGCCGGCAATAACATTAAATAAGGTAGTTTTTCCTCCTCCGCTGACTCCCAAAAGAGAAACCAGCTCTCCCTCCTCTAATTCCAGGGAAATCTGTTCAATCACTTTTTTTCCGTCAAAGGACTTGGTAATCCCTTCTGCTCTCAGCACTGTCATAAAACACCTCCCTGCTAAGGCAGATAATCATTGGTAAATCCAATATTTTCCGGCAGTGCCGGATTACTGAGCCCATTGTCATTGAGCCAGGAATAAAAGCCATTCCACCGCTTTGGGTCCATGTACCCCCATCTGGAAGCATCTGCTTTATACTGGCTGGAAAGATATTTCTGACTTGCCAGGACCAGTTCTTCATCCAGCTCCGGCACAGCCCTGCACAGAATGTCCGCCGCTTCCTCCGGATTGTCCGCAGCATCCTCATATCCTTTTGAGAGCGCTGCCAGAAACGCTTTTGCTGTATCTGGCTCTTCCTCTAAAAACTCATTTCCTGCAATGACAACTGGCGTATAATAATCAAAAACCGGATTCAGATCTGAAAAAGCAAAATAATCTGTCTCCAAAGCTTCCAGCTCAGTCTTCACCCCTGCCCAGCCATAAAAAATCCAGATGGCATCCACAGATCTGTTTTTCAAAGCCGAGACCTCATCTGTCACTGTGTTGGGAATCAGCTCCACCTTGTCAAAATCCCCACCGTCTCCTTCCACCACATTCTGTAAGGTAGCCAACTCAACCGGAGATTCCCAGGTGGCATACTTTTTCCCCTCCAGCCCTTTGGGCGTCTCCATTCCCTCCCCCTTTCGGGAAACGATTCCAGAGGTGTTGTGCTGAAGAATCGCAGCCACCGCCTGAATCGGAAGAGCCCCATCCCCCACAAGAGCAGGAGCCAGGGTATCCTGAAACCCAATTCCAAACTGTGCCTTTCCAGAAGCAACCAAAACCTCTGCGCCCCCTTCCGGCGGCTGGACAATCTCCACCTCCAGACCTGCCTGGGAAAAATATCCCTTTTCCCGGGCCACGTACAACCCAGTGTGATTGGTATTGGGCGTCCAGTCAAGAACAAAGGTAATCTTCTTTGTCTCTGTCGGCTCATTTTCCCCGGTCTCCTTTAAACCACACGCTGCCATTGTAAGTGCCGCTGCCCCGGCCAGCCCCAGCATCCATATTTTTTTCATAAAGTCCTCCCTCCTGTCTGACGGCCTTCCTTTTCCCGGCGCCAGGGCATGCAGACTCTTTCCAGCATTGCCACCCCGCTCATTAAAACCAGGCTGATCACGGAAATCAGAAAAATCACCGCAAACATTTTGTCAAAAGAAAATGCCTTTTTCACCCGCGTCATATAAACTCCAAGTCCCCCAAAGCCCCCCAGCCATTCGGAGATCACTGCCCCCACCACTGCATAGGAAGCAGAAATCCGAAGTCCGGAAAAAAACTGTTCCATGGCCCCCGGCAGCTTAATATAGCGGAAAATCTGCCCCTGGCCTGCTCCCATAGCCCGCATCAGACAGATTGCATCCGGGTCCGCTGACTTAAATCCT
>CATLIJ010000224.1 GCA_949948825.1 uncultured Clostridiaceae bacterium | reverse complement strand
AACTGGTTTTGTTTTCTGCGGCTTTCCTCCACAGGGCGCAGAGACCATCTCACAAAATGCCAGCTTACCAGAAAAAGGGCCAGAATTCCGGACAGAGCCAGACACAGGAGGACACCTATGGTCCTGCCAAAGGACTGGGCTACAGAAGGACGGCAGGAGAGAAAGCAAAGGCTTCTGACTCCTTTCTTATAGGGAAGAACCATTACCATGGCATAGTAGGTATCTCTCTGGCTGCCGTGGATGGTAAGCAGAGTGCTGGCAGCAGAGGAGGAGGAAACAGGGGCAAGATCTGTAAAAATCCCCTGTCTTTTCGCCTGTTCCTTTACCTGAACAATCAGATCCCAACGGCTGGTGGCAGGAGTCCAGGAGCCGGAATAGATAAGAGGAATGCCATTTTCTTCAATGTGGATGATCGAATGGCCGGTGATCTCGGTTTGGGCCAGAAAGCTGTGGGGAAGGATGGTGTCAGACTGAAGACGGAGACACAGGGAATTCCACACAGCATAAAAGTCTTCTATCTGCTTCTGTCTGGTTTCTTTGATCTGAAACAAGAGGAAGCCAGTGAGCGCCAGAGCAAGGATGGCTCCAGTGGTGAGGGTGTAGAGACAGGTAAGGCGTCTTTGGAGAAGCTTCATGGCTGATCCTCTTTTCTTTGCTGATGGGAAGTTTTTGCTGTTAAAGGAAAAAGATTATTGGTTTTAGACAGTGGGCAGTTCACATCATTTCATTTTCCTCTAATCGATAACCGATTCCGTGGACTGTGGCAAGATGCACCGGAGCGCCGGAAGCTTTTAAGCGCCTTCTGAGAAAATGGATGTAATTGTCCAGATTTCCCTCCTCCACTTCAGAGTCAGATCCCCATACATAGGAAAGAATCCGGCTGCGGGGCAGGGTCTGCTTTGGGTTGCGCAGGAAAAATTCCAAAAGGGCAGATTCCCGTCTGGACAGGGAAACAGAGACAGAGCCGTATTCCATCCGGCGTTCCCCGGGCTCCAGGGAAAGGCCGGAGAAGCACAGTTTTTGGGTAAGCAGCTGATTTCCCAAACGCCTGGTGACAGCACGAAGTCTTGCCATCAGCTCTTCTGCAGCAAATGGCTTTACCAGATAGTCGTCTGCACCTGCATCCAGTCCGTGTACCCGGTCGCGGAGCTGGTCTAAGGCAGTGGCAAGAATTACAGGCGTGGTAATGTTCTGGCGGCGCAGGGTAAGAAGCACAGTCATACCATCCATCTCCGGCAGCATACGGTCCAGAATAATGGCGTCATAGGTATTGGCTTTGGCCAGGTAAAGGCCATCCCTGCCTGTGTGGCAGCAATCCACATGGCAGTCTGCCTGTTCCAGAGTAAGGGTAATGTTATGGCAAAGGTCTTTATCATCTTCAATCATTAAAATCCGCATAGAAGTCTCCGCTTTCTGTTCTGTTTTGCTTTGGTGATGTATTTAATATATCACAAAAATCTCTAAAAATCTTTAAAATGCAGTAACAATTTCTATCGGTTTTTGCTTGACTTTTGTCAGAATATACCTTATAATGTCGAATATTTATATCTATTTCCTACATTTTATTCATTTTTGCAGGAGGTTTTTTTTATGTCCAGAGAACAAAATAATACTGGGAGAATTGACAGTCTCAGTAAAAAGATCACTTCAAAACTGGCCGTTATTGTAGCGGTCATGTTTTTGTTGATCGTTTCCATTTCTGGTTCTATTTCCATGGTTTCCCTGGAGGGTATTACAAAAGATAAGATGGAAACACTTGCTTATGAAAATGTTTTTTTAATTAAAAACAACATTGAAAATTCCTATGGGCAGGTTTTGGGATTTGCCAATTCCCTGCGGAATATATCCGCTTTGCCGCCAAAGGAGCAGAGAGCTGCCATTGACAATGCCTTAAAAGGATTTTTGCTGGGGGATGAAAACTTTACAACGGTTTTTGCCTATTTTGAGCAAAATGCCATTGCAGATGCCAACGGACAGCCATACAGTGTACATAAAAAGGACATGGCTTACGAGGCCATCGCTTATTTCAATGAAGGCCGGACGGATGTGGTTTATGAGAAGCACGAGGATGCTTTTGATAATTTTGACAAAGAATATTATAAGAAAATAAAATCCTCTGGCAAAGTGTATGTGATGGAGCCTTATGTGTATCAGCTTCAGGGAAAAGATATTATGATGATCAGCATTATAGCTCCGGTGTATGATGCCAACGGAGGTTTTCTTGGCGTGGCTGGCTGTGATCTGGCTTTGGATGACATGCAGACACAGCAATATGCACGGATTGGCTATGAGTCCATTCATATGACCCTGTTGGCAGAGGATCAGACTGTGCTGCTGGATACAAAGGATTCCTCTACTGTGGGGAGGACTGCTTCGGAAGCTGGCTATGATAAGCTTGTGGCTGACGCAGAGCGGTTAAGCGCCATGGAGGGAGGACCTAATGTAAACAGTGTTTCCGTGGTGAACAGCAAGACAACCAACTATGCTACTGGCAGAAAAGGGATTTCTGTTATGGTTCCCATGAAGCTTACCAGCGGAAATATCTGGCCATTATGTGTTACAATTGATAAAAGAGAGTTTGACAATGCCCTGATTGGGGATGTGCTGAAATTAATGTTGGTAGTTACCCTGTTTGGCATTATTTTGCTTTGCTGCATTTACCAGATCATAAAGAAGTATCTGTCCCCGGTACAGGCGATTCTGGACGGAGCTTCCAAGCTGGAGGTGGGCAATTTAAAGATTGACCTTGAGGTGAATACCAATGATGAGCTGGGGCGGATGGCAGGAGCATTGAACCACATCAGCACCACCATGGACAATTATGTAAATGATATTTCCCATCATCTGTCTCAAATGGCGGCAAATGATATGAATGTGGAAATCCGGCAGAAATATATTGGGGATTTTATTCCCATTCAGGCCTCTATTGAAAAGATTGCAGCTTCTTTAAACAATACGCTGCGCCAAATTAAGCTTTCTGCAGATGGTGTGGCATCGGATTCTGTCAGTGTGGAAAGCGGCGCACAGGCTCTTTCCAGAGGAGCAGCTGAACAAGCAGAGGCCATAGAGGATCTGGCTTCCTCCATTGAAAATCTGTCTGCAGATATTAAGGCGAATGCAGATGACGCGGCCAAAATGAGCAGGAATGCTGCGCGGGTCAGTGAACAGATTGAAAAGGGCAGTAAGGATATGGATAAGCTGATTCAGGCCATGTCAGAGATTCAGGAATCTTCTGCGGGAATTGAGAAGGTAATCAAGGCTATTGAAGACATAGCAAATGAGACCAATCTGTTGTCTGTAAATGCCTCTATTGAGGCGGCCAGGGCCGGAGAGGCAGGAAAAGGATTCATGGTTGTGGCCAATCAGATCCGCGATCTGGCAGTAAAAAGCTCAGAATCAGTCAATCAGACTTCAGATCTGATTGGACGTTCTTTGACAGCAGTAAAGAACGGAGTTTCTATTGCAGGAGAAGCCTCCAGTTCTCTGACAGCAGTGGTGGAGGGAGCCAGAGAAATCACTGGTTCTGTAGAAAAGATCAGCAGCGCTTCCCAAAACCAGAAGACGGTTTTGGAGGAGGTGGTTAAGAGCGTTGGACTGATTGAGGGAGTGGTTCAGAACAATATTTCCGCTGCCCAGGAAAGCGCCCTTACCAGCAAGGAGCTATCGGAACAGTCACAGCGTCTCCATGAACTGGTAAATCAGTTTCAGTTAAAGGGCATATAAACAGCAGGGCGCTTTTGGTGGAGTCTCAGGTGGACTGGCAATAAGGGGGAAGGGCAGTTTACGGCTTTGATTTCTGTTTGGATGAAGCACCAGCCTTTTCCTGCAGGGCAGCCACCTGGGACCGGAGCTGATGGATCAGAGAGTCTTTTTGCGCCAAAAGTCCATCTTTTTCTTTTAACAATTTTGTCTGTTGAATAAGTTCCTCCTGCATCTCATCCATCATATACAAAACTGTGTTGTGGTCCAATTCCTGAAGTTCTTTTGAATACATTTGCATCACCCTTTCCATATTCATGCAGATTTCATATATATCCTGATACATGGCTTTGAACCTGGGGAAGCGAGTGATCAATTCCTCGATCCGTTTTGGATCATCAAAGCTGAGAAAAGAAAGCCATGCTTCCAGGTTGCTTTCGATAGGTTTATTTTCCATGTTTTTTTTGAAAATGTCAAGAGGAATGAAGCAGTATTTTTGTAAAAGATCCATAAAAAGTCCGGTGTCTGACTGTTGCTGGAAATGATGGAGCCACTGATTTGGAAATCGATGAAATTCTTTTGGGGATTTTTCGAAAAAAACAATAACATAGACATTTTTGATTTTCTGATAATGAAAGCGTTTTCGATTTGAATTTTCCTCTCCTCGGATTTGTTTATATTGCCGCAAAAGATGATCTGCCCCATAACAGGCACATCGCTGTCCGGGAAATGCGTAACCAATTTTTTGAATTTCTACATTACATAAGCTTCCATCCCTCAGTTGAACTAAAATATCGGTGTAAAGAAGAGAAGATTCTGCTCCAAGCCGAACCGAATCATTGGGAAGAACCTGTTTGATACTCACCTCTTTTCCGAGCAGAAGGGAAAGCAGTTCTTCCAATCTTTTTGGGGTGGCTTCTGGATTGAAGATTTCTTTAAAAATGCCGTCATACAGGACTTTTACTCCCCGGACTCCAGTACAGCAGTCCAAAAACATCTCCTGGTCAGCCTGACTCCACTGTAAAAAAATATGGTTGAGATGTTGTTGGGAAGAAATGATTTGGAGAACTTCATTGCGGGAACGGATGTTGAAAAAAAGTTTCGCCAAATTTTCTTTGCGGTTGG
>CATLIJ010000223.1 GCA_949948825.1 uncultured Clostridiaceae bacterium | reverse complement strand
CACTCTGAAATTTACACATCCTCCGATTTTCCTTTCCTGCGGGTTTTTGTTTATGGAACCCGTTCCACATAAGCATAATATAGTACTTTTCCCTATAAATGTCAACCCTTTCTTTTTCAAGAAATAAAAATAGTGCATTTAAACAAAAACACCTCTTTGTTTTTATGCACTATCACCATATTAAAAACCTGTTTTTTGTTTTTTAACATTTTTAAAACCAATAGAAGGGCTTCTGCAAAACCAAATTCACCCTTTTAGTGGAACAAAGTTCCATTTCTTGTCACGCTGTTCCCCCTCTTTGCACAGATACGTCCAAAATCTGTTCCATCTCAACCTTCTTTCCATCCAGCAAATCCATCATGGTATCCACACAGGTTTTTGCAAGCAAAGGAATATTCTGCACAATGCTGGTCAGATTCGGCGTAAACAGCCGGGTCACATCAATAGCATCATACCCTACAATATGCAGCTTTTCCGGCACAGGAATCTTCCGCTGTTTTGCCATATCCATACAATAAAGAGCAACAATATCTGTTGTGAAGACCCCATCGACCTTCTGGTAAATGTCCATATACTGAGCCATTACATTTTTATAATATTCATATCCCATCATATTCCAGGCCAGTTCAATGGTGTTCACAGAAGCTCCGTTCTCCTCCATCACCCGGCAAAATTCCATATGACGGTCATTGGATGGAGTCTGTACCCGAAAAGAGCCGCCAAACTGCAACACATTGCGGCATCCTGCCTCCAAAAGAAGCTCTGCTGCCATTCTTCCCCCTGCCTTGTGGTCTGAATGAACCATGGGAATATCCGGCCCCAGATTCCGGTCCATGGCAACCACTGGCTTGTTCAGATTATGGTAAGCATCATCCCTCAGAGAATGCGCTCCTGTAATAATGCCATCGACCACATTGGCCTTGAGCATGTCAATCAAATCCTGTTCCCGGCTGCTGATTTCAATGGTATTGCAAATCAAAGCCTTATAGCTGTTCTTGTAAAGCTCAATCTCCATATATTTTAACAGCTTGCTGAAAAAAGGATTCTCCATATCCGGAACTACAATCCCCACAATTCCGGTACGGTTCCGGAAAAGATTCCGCGCCAGCTCATTAGGATTATAATCCAACTCTCTGGCAATGGCCTGAATCCGTTCCCTGGTCTCTTCTGCCACATACCCGCTTCCGTTTAATGCCCTGGAAACCGTTCCCACGCCTACTCCGGCCCGTCTGGCCACTTCTCTGATGTTTGCCATAATTCTGTTCTACCTCCAAATCATCCAATCCCTTTCCCCCACTTTCGCTTTCCGCTCCCCATACCTTTATCTTAACAGTCCTGCCTGCAAAAATCAAGCATATGTTCCATTTGTTCCACAAGAAGATGCCCCCGTGAACCAATGTCAGTAAGTTAAGTTGTTCCAAAAGGTACGCCAGGGAAACGGGGAGAGCAGCCATCGGAAAGGGTCTGCTGCTTTTTCCGGTTTCGAGATTAAGAATTCCTAAAATCCCTGAGTTTTGCGAAAAGCGAAACGAAAATTCACAAACTCGCTCCGCTCAGACAGTGTGAATTTTCGTTTCAACGCAAAACTCAGAAATTTAAGGACTTCTAAATCTCTGCAAAGTCAAAATCCGCAGACCCTTTCCGATGGCTGCTCTCCCCGTTTCCCTGGCTGTGTTTCGCAATTTCTTAACTTGCTGACATTGCCCGTGAACAGTAACAAAAGATGCCTTGTCTGAATGATTACAAAAAAAGCAGACCGTCTGCCAATGAATTGATTTCATAGCCAAGCTGTCTGCTTATCATTTACATAACATCAATCATCCTCTGTAAGAAAATATCATTTTCCGGTCAGACAAAAGGTTGTCCTTCAAACCGTTCCACCGCCTCCCTCAGACAGATTTTCCCTTCATAAAGAGCTTTTCCCATAATCACTCCCGGAATTCCCTGTGCGCAGAGCTGCTCCAAATCCTCCATACAGGATACGCCCCCGGAAGCAATGACATCCAAGCCCGTCTTTTCAAATAGCAGCTTTGTCTCCGGCACATTAGGGCCGCTTAACATCCCATCTCTGGAAATGTCTGTGTATATAATATGCTGCACTCCATATTCTTTCATCTTCAGGCACAATTCCACTGCTGTCACACTGCTGGTCTGTTCCCAGCCCTCCACTGCCACCATACCATTTTTAGCATCCACGCCGACTGCAATCCGCTCCGGACCAAATTCCTGAATTAGCTCCCGGATAAACTCCGGATTTTTGGCAGCCTTTGTGCCTATGATGCACCGGCTGACCCCCAAATCCAGCATAAACCGGACACTCTCCGCGCTGCGGAGACCGCCGCCCAGCTCAACCGGCACCTCCACTGCCTTCAATATTTCGCTAATGGCATCTGCATTCACCGAATGACCTGCCAGCGCCCCGTCCAAATCTACCAGATGAAGAAAGGACGCCCCCTGGCTTACCCACAGCTTTGCCATATCTGCCGGACTGTCTCCATATACCTTTTCCTGATCAAAAAGCCCCTGTGTCAGGCGGACGCATTTGCCGCCTCTCATGTCAATTGCCGGATATAACTGCATATTTTCACTCCTTTTTCTCTTGCAGACCTTTTTCCATCCCTTAACAGAATGGCATTGCCATCTGAACGGTTACTTTCTATAAGCTTCCTTTTGTGGACAGTACTCCCTCAATCCGTTCATCCCGCCGGACCGCCTCATCTAAAGCTTTGGCAAAGGCTTTAAATGCCCCCTCAATGATATGATGGTTGTTGCTCCCATCCATTTGTTTGATATGCAGATTCATCCCTGCCCCATAGGAAACTGCATAGAAAAATTCCCGCACCATCTCTGTCTCCAGATCTCCCACCTTCTCCCGGTCCAAATGGAGATCATACACCAGATAGGGCCTGCCGCAAAGATCCAGGGAGCAGAGAATCAACGCCTCATCCATGGGAAGGATCTGAAAACCATAACGGACAATCCCCGCCTTATCCCCCACAGCCTGCCGGATGGCATTTCCCAGCACAATCCCGGTATCCTCTATGGTATGGTGAGTATCTACCTGTAAATCTCCCTTTACCTTTAAGTTCAAATCAAACAGTCCGTGTCTGGCAAACCCATGTAACATATGATCAAAAAAACCGATCCCTGTGTCAATCTCCCCCTGTCCTCTTCCATCCAGATTCAGGGTCAGAGAAATATCTGTCTCCTTAGTACTTCTGGTCATTGCGGCAATCCGGTTCTGTCTTACTTCTCTTTCTGCTTCCATGCCCTTCTCCCTTCTGTATTCTTTCTTTCTGAAAAAATCCTTTACCCTTCAAACCTTACCCGGATGGAATTGGCATGGGCAGTCAGCCGCTCTGCCTCTGCAAATGCTTCAATATCCTTATGAATCGGCTCCAGGGCTTCTCTGGAATAATAAATAATACTGGATTTTTTCACATAATCATCCACACTTAAGGGAGAGAAAAATTTTGCAGTCCCATTGGTGGGAAGCACATGGTTTGGCCCTGCAAAGTAATCTCCCAAAGGCTCTGAGCTGTACTCTCCAAGAAAAATTGCCCCTGCATTCTGAATCTTTGTCATCACCTCAAAGGGATTGCGGGTAACGATCTCCAGATGCTCGGATGCGATCTGGTTTGCTGTGTCAATGGCCTCTTCCATGGAACCTGCCACCAGAATCCTGCCGTAATTCTCCAGGGATTTCTCCAGAATCTCTCTCCGGGAAAGCTGGGGAAGAAAGGCATCTATTTCCTCTGACACCTTTTTTGCCAGCTCTGAGCTGGTCGTGACCAGAATCGCGCTGGCAAGCTCGTCGTGCTCTGCCTGGGACAGAAGATCAGCTGCCACATACCGGGGATTGGCGCTGTCATCTGCCAGCACCAGAATCTCACTTGGCCCTGCAATGCTGTCAATGCTTACATGGCCGTATACTGCCTTTTTTGCCAGAGCCACAAAAATATTGCCAGGGCCGGTAATCTTATGAACCCGCGGAATGGACTCCGTGCCAAATGCCAGAGCTGCCACTGCCTGAGCGCCGCCTGCCTTGTAGGTCTCGGTTGCTCCCGCCAGATGAGCAGCTGCCAGGGTTACTGGATTCACTTTCTTATCCTTTCCCGGCGGAGTCACCATCACAATCCGCTCCACTCCTGCCACCCTGGCAGGAATAATATTCATCAGAACAGACGAAGGATACGCCGCCTTGCCTCCAGGCACATATACGCCCACACTGGCCAGAGGAGTCACCTTCTGTCCAAGCATGGTTCCATCCGGACGGCTGTCAAACCAGCTGTACTGCTTCTGTTTTTCATGGTACTCCTGAATGTTTTTCATGGATCTTTTCATCACAGAAAGAAGATCAGGGTCCACCAGCTTTAAGGCTTCCCAAATCTCCTCCTCTGTCACCCGAAGCTCCTCCTTCGTCAGTTCCACATGGTCAAATTTCTTTGTATATTCCAAAACCGCCTCATCTCTCCGGTTCTTTACCTCCTCCACAATCTCCTGGACTGCGGCTTCATAGCCGCTGTAATTGTTTGGGTCCCGCTTTAAGAGGCTGGTGAGAATGTCTCTTCTGGTTTGCTCATTCAACTGAATAATCTTCATTTTTTCTCTCCTGATGTAATGATTTAGTCGTTTTCTTTACTCTTCCCCCTGAATCAGCCTTTTCATCTCCCGGATGATTCCTGCAATCCGTTGATTTTCCCGCTTCATACTCACCTGGTTTACCACCATCCGGGCAGACAAGGGACATACCTCCTCCAGCACGGTAAGTCCGTTCTCCCGCAAAGTGGAGCCAGTCTCCACAATATCCACGATCACCTCTGCCAGCCCTACAATAGCAGCCAGCTCAAT
>CATLIJ010000222.1 GCA_949948825.1 uncultured Clostridiaceae bacterium | reverse complement strand
CTTTTTGCTCTCCTCCGCCGCCTTTTCATATTCCTGCTTTGCCAGCAGGCTGTTCAGGCTGGCCATATACTGATCCCCTGCGTCCTCATACACAGCGGCTGTACTGCGTATCTCATTCTGCCTGCGGCGCTTCCCTCTGATAAAAAGAGCAAGAACCGTGCCGCACACCGCAAGAATCAACAGGATTATAAAGCACCAAATCCATATTTTCTTTTTTAATGCCGTATTTTCCTTATACGCCTTTTTAATCTCCACAGCCGCCAGACAGCAGCAGGGAATGCTGTCCGTGCTGCCCCTTAGATAAAGCTCCTGCAGATCTCCCAGAAATTCCTCCACAGACTGAATCGACTCATAAGCATCCAGAAGCTCCACCCGGTTGACCCGGTTCCAGAACCCTTCTGTAACAGCCAGAACCATGTCCCCGTCCAGAAGCCGCACCTTTCCTGAAACGGTAATGCCCCCGCTCCCTCCCAGATAATGATAAAGGTTTGCGGTTTCCTCCTTGGGGCCGGCTCCCTCTCCGGATACAGGCTGTGTGTCCGCCATCACCTGGTAAACCGTGTGGGTAGAGCTTTGATGGTAAATGCCTGCGTTCCGAAATGCATACAGCATTACATTGCCGCAGACACCATAGCGGAACCTGGTATAATCAGAAACCAGCAGCAAAATCCCCGCCTTCAGCCGGATTCTCACACTATGCTCTTTCAGGCATCTGTGAGCCTTCTTCAGACAGGCCCGAATCCGTCCCGCCTGCATGCCCGGTTTCTGTACAAATGCCTCTATGGCCGCGTCCACTGCCAGCTTTGCGCTCTCTAAACCCCCGTCCCCGTCATAGCCCTCCGCCATTGCCATACAATAATACCCGTCCATCTCCACAAAACCATAATAAGTCCCGTTTTGGCCGTCTAAGCCTGCCTCTGATACAAATGTGGTTACGAACTGGCTGTTCAATTTTCTCATATGTCTGCCTCAATCCCCATGCCCAAAGAAAGCAGCAGGTCACGACACAATCACTGCCAATGCGCTCCTTTGGTTCTTTAAATTTCTCCGGTTCACCGCTTCTATTATATTTTGAGCCTTCTCATAAGGATGCCTTCTTCCTGACAAAAGCTTCTCAAGATCAATCTCCTCCAAAGCCTGCCGCACACCCTGGCTGCACAACAGCGTGGTAACGCCCCTTACATCAAGCTGTCCTGCCCCCTCCTCCTTTACAGTCAGCTCCCTGCCGTCATAGCTCATCAGGGACAGATCCCCCACATTGCGGTAAAACATACGGTTTCCAAGAAAACAGGCGGCCAGGGCAGACACTCTGGGCTGCCGCCCTTTATACAGCCTTTCATTCAGCAAAGCCGCTGCGCGGGCAAACTGCACCTCCAACTGCCGTTCCCCATCCTCTGGCGACACAAACCCCTTTGCAATGGACTCACACGCTAAAATCGCGCCGTATGCCCCTGTCACACTGTCAATGGTGCCGTCAGCAAGCACTGCCAGAAAGCCGTCCCCCATCTGCTTTGTCACAAAATAGGTATTTTGATTCACATTATCGCCTATGGTCTGAGCATTGCCGTAACGTCTATTCATCATCCTCTTCCCACTCAAAATTCGCCCCGCACAGAGGGATATACAAAAGCTTGCTTTTTCCAAGCTCAATCTGGTCAAACGCCTCAAGCTGCGTGGGGGCATAGACAGCCTCCCCATTCAAATAAACCAGCCCCTGGGCATCTCCAGGCAGCAGGAAGGTGGTTCTCTTTTTCCCGTCATAGGACACAATGGCATGATTCTTATAGGAAATATTATTATCCCCCAAAATCCGTATATCCATCTCCGGGCTTCTGCCGATAAAATTCTTCTCTGCAATCATCCGGTAATCCTTGCCCTTGGACGGCCCTTCAATGCAGACCAGCCACCCAACCACAGGATGCATCACCTCCAGCTCCTCCAGGTAGGTGGTATCCTTGAGAATGCCGTCCACATCCTCCCCCTTTTTCCTGGCTATATTGACAGCCGTACTGCAATAGGGGCAGATGGTCCCATACCGCTTCTCGCTAAATAAATGTCCGTTTTCACATCTGATTAAGCCCATGTCAACTCCTGTATTCTTCTGTATTGGATGGACATCCCAGCTTTTGTCCGTTGAAGACAGGCAACAAGATGCCCCGTCTGAACTGTTGCCTATTGAATGATGATTTTCTCATAGGATATATAAATGATATCGCCGCATTGAATCCGGTAAGGAATATCCCTGCGCAATTTGTATACCGTATCCCCGCCTTTTTGCCGCAGCCCCACCATACCGTTCCCCGCCCTTGCGCAGACATACCAATATGGCCCGTAACGAATCAGGGACGCATGCTCCTCCTCAATGGAACCAGCATAAGCTGAAGCCGAAAAGTCAATATTCACCAGATTTGCAGGCGTAGATTTCCCAATCAGCAGTTCTCTCTGTTTTCCCAATTCATACTCATCCCGAATCCCCCCCTGGCTGTCCAAAACCACAGCCCTTATCCGAACCCGTTTTTTCAGATATTCCGCAATATGAACAGCAGAGAGACCAATTACAATCCCCCATAAGGCAATCACAGAAATCACCAGGAAAAGGATCACCCCACCCTGATCTGCCATATGGCCCTCCTTTTAATTGTAGCCGTTCAGACAGCAGCCTCCTGTCCCGCCGCGCCGAAGGGTTACTTTTAATTGCACTTCAGGAGAGAATCCATAAAATCAAATTCTCTCCCGTACTGACCAACAGTTATAAAATTAGAATTATTAACCCTGCTATGTAAACTCCGGCTGTTTTAATCTGTTTCGTTACCCTTCAGACGGGACATCTTCTTGTCCGCCTGAACTATAACGTTCTACTCCACTACAATATCTGCCAGCCGGTCCTTCTTCTGTCTTACTACCAGGGTGAATCTCTTCTCCTGGTCTGCATTTTCCTCTTTATAGGAAACCGGGAAAGCGTGGCTGAATTTGTATTTGGTAGTTACATCATTATGGGTATAGGAAACCTCCACTGCCTTGTAGCAATCCGCGCTGTTGGAAGCCACCAAAGACCACTCCAGCATCTTTTTGGATTCATCCCCAAGAATCTTCTTGGTGGAATCCATGTTAAGCACTCCCTTAATTACCAGGGTGCAGTAAATGTCTGCGGAACGGGCATAAGAATGCTCGTCAATAACAGAAGTAAACTCCACATAGGAAATGCCCTCTGTAATCTCCGCAATATCCGCAATCTTCAGGCTGTTTGCCTGCACTGTCGCTAATGCCATTTGAATCCCCTTCCTTCTCTCTTTAATTGTTTTTATTCCTTTGCCGAACTTCACAAACAGGGCTAACAATCTTACTCCCAACCAGTTCATATTGTTACGGTCCACTCTGTTTCATCCATCTTCCCCCGCCCCGCGGACTGTAATGATTCGTTCTCCGTAATGCGGACTGTGATTACTCGTTCTCCGTAATATTGATGGTAAAGCTTTCCGATACACCCTTTGATTCAATGCGGATATCACATTGGCCCTCTGCGATGTTCTCCAGCTCTACCCGCTCCCCTTCCCGAATAATGGAATTATCCCAGGTTCCAAACTTCATCCACTCGCTGATCTGTCCGCTGGGCTCAAAGTACGCGCGGATGTTGCGCTCATCCTTATTGCGGAGCTGGGCCGCCATCATCCGCTCAATATAAGTGCGCCTGGTGGTCTGGAATACGCTTCGGTATGTCCTGCGGTCCATGTGCATGCTCCTGGCGCTCATAACCGTAATCCCGCTGATCACCTTTCCGTCCAGGGTATAATTATCCGAGGAGAAGACAAAGCCAAATTTGCTCTGGTCGATTTCCTCCTTCACGTCATTGGTGAACCCGGATATCTCCTTTGCAAATACAATGGGAAGCCGCAGCGCATTCTCATCCTCCTCCAAATCAAACCTTACCCCCGGAAAATCCGGATATACCTTCTTTAAATATGTCTTCAGGAAATTAGGGCACTGACATGCCGCCACGGTTCCCGCCGCCACAAATTCCGCTCCCACATAAACGCCCTTCATCCAGAATTTCACATCATTTTCAAGACCTTTGGGGAACTCCACAGAACCAGCCTCATTGATTCTGGCCCCTCTGGAGGTAACTACCCTGGACTTGTCCTCCGGTACAATGGTCATATTCGGGAAGCAGGCAATGGCATATTCATCATAAGGATTCCCTGCAATCTCCTCTGCCTTCTCCATATAAGGGGCAGCCCCGTCGGTTGCCATGCGGGAAAAAGTACTCTCCTCACCGGTCTCAAACCCAAAGAATGTCTGAATCTTATATTTTTTAATCCCGTCCAGAAGATTCTGCAATGTATCGATGGAGGAATAAAAGATCATATCGTCATCATCATAATCGCCGGAATATCCCCACTTTTCCGCAAAATCCACAGTCATCTCCATGGTATAATCCTCCAGGGAGGTCTCCCGCTGCAGTTCTATCCTGGGAACAATGCCAAACCAGATGGTATCCGTGTAATCCGTCTTGTTGTTCACCGTTTCCAGATACAGCTTAAGCTTATCCATATTCTGAGACTCGACCAGCTCCTCAATAGGAAGGTTGGTCACCAGCAGAGAAGGCGCCATGCCCTTAATCTTCGGCGTATATGTGTCAAAAAACGCCTTCACTCCCAAAATCCGCTCAAACACAGGCTTGGCCACCTTAATAAAATCCTTCTGCCAGGTGTTATAGAGAGCGCTGTAATTGTTAAACATCTCCACCTTTTTGCCGGTCTCCATCACTGCCAGCTTGGAAGACATCTTATTGGTAAACGCAGAGACCACCAGCTCCTGCATCAGGGAAGAAACCTTTTCCAGCCCCCCAGCCCCTTC
>CATLIJ010000221.1 GCA_949948825.1 uncultured Clostridiaceae bacterium | reverse complement strand
GGGCAAATCCATATCATCTCCATGGGTTTGTGCCGGAAAATCCCCCTCTTCCTCCAACTCTACAGAAAGCCAGTTATAAGCAGCATCTCTTGCTGCTTCCAGGGCATCTTCCAAATCCGGTCCATCCGCTTCACAGCATTCCAGATCCGGAAATACCACATGATAGCCAGAATCTTCCTTATGAGGCGTAAAAACCGCCGGATAGATAAAAGTCATAATTCAATCTCCATTCTTTCTTTTCTTAAATTTTTTGTTATGTTCTATTATAAATTTCCCTGGACCGGATGTCAAACTTCTCTTGAAAAAATCAGCCGCTTCTTTTTGGAAAAAGTTACTGTTCACGGGGGGCATCTTCTTACCCGTCTTCGACAGACAGGAAGTATCAGGCGTTCGTCTGATGTGAAATCTGGCATAAATTTGGGCTTTCAAGCGGGCTTGACACCCAAATTTATGTCAGATTCCCCGCCCCGTGAACTGTAACAGCACATCCGCTTTTGTGATAAAACCCAGCAAAAAAGGCATGACAGGAGAAGGGGCCTGGTGTATAATGGGGAAAACAGGAGGATGGAACATGATTAAAAATATTGTATTTGACATGGGAAAGGTTCTGGTGGGATATGATGCCATGAGGGTATGTGAGCATTTTATTGAGAATGACCATGACCGGAAGCGGGTTCATACAGCGGTATTTGTGTCACCAGAATGGGTGATGATGGATATGGGAATTTTGTCGGATGAGCGTGCCTTGCAGTCGATCTGCGCCCGTTTGCCCCAAAGACTTCATTCGGCAGCAGAATTGTGTCTGAAGGAGTGGCATAATTATTGTATGTGGACGTACACAGAGATGGAGCCTGTGGTGAGGGGGCTGAAGGAAAAGGGTATGGGAATCTATCTGTGTTCTAATGCAGCTATTCGTCTGCTGGACTGCTACCAGAAGGTGATTCCTGCTTATGACTGTTTTAATGGGATGCTGTTTTCCGCAGAGGTCAAGTGTATAAAGCCTCAGAAGGAAATTTATCATCATTTGTTTCATCGGTTTGAATTAAAGCCAGAGGAGTGTTTTTTCATAGACGATGTGCCGGAGAATATTGCAGGTGCCCGCAGCTGCGGTATGGAAGGTTATTGTTTTAGAGACGGAGACTTTAAAAAACTGGAGGAAATGCTGATACAGGTGGCGGGCGGCAGCTTGTAAGGAATCCGGGGCAGGTCGGGTCGCCGGAATAAAAAATATTACTATTCACGAGAGCATAAAAATAGAGATTTCAAAAGAAACCGCGAATAAAAATTTGGAGAAAATTTCGAAAATAATTTGGAAAAAACGGTAAAAAGAATTTGGAGAAACGGCAAAAAGGAGCAGATAAAATGGCGGAAAACAGAGAGAGCTTTGAGAATTTGAACCAGAAACTCTTGGCGTTTGTTGATAACAGCCCTACCAGCTTTCATGCGGTGGAGCAGATGAAAATTATGCTGGAGCAGGCAGGGTGTATGCGGCTTCGGGAGGGAGAGAGCTGGAAGCTTAAGGAGGGGGCTGGATACTATGTGACCCGGAATGACTCCTCGCTGATTGCTTTTCGGATTCCCAAGAGAGATTTTATCGGGTTTCAGATTATGGCCAGCCACAGCGATTCTCCGGCATTAAAGATTAAGGCCAATGCGGAGATTCAGATTGAGAAGAAATATGTGAAGCTGAATGTGGAAAAATATGGGGGGATGCTGTGCAGTCCATGGCTGGACCGTCCTCTTTCTGTGGCAGGCCGGATTGTGGTGCGGACATCTGAGGGCGTGGCCACAAAACTGGTGAATGTGGATCGGGATCTTTTAATTATTCCCAGTTTGGCCATTCATTTAAATCGTAAGGTAAATGAAGGATATGAGTATAATGCTCAGAGAGATCTTCTCCCATTACTTGGAGGGCCGGAGGCAAAGGATGGCTTTTTAAAACAGATTGCCAGGGAGGCTCAGGTGGAGGAGGAGGATATTCTGGATACAGATTTGTTTCTCTACAACCGGATGAAGGGAACTGTGCTGGGGTTAAATGGGGAATTTATTGCAGCTCCCCGGATGGATGATCTGCAATGTGTGTTTGGCTCCCTGATGGGCTTTCTGAAGGCCGGCCCAAAGGACAGTGTTGCAGTTCATTGTGTGCTGGACAATGAGGAGGTGGGAAGCAGCACCAAACAGGGGGCAGATTCCACGTTTCTGCGGGATGTGCTGCGCCGGATTCATTTTGCAATGGGGCGCAGCGAGGAGGCCTATCTGATGGCTCTGGCTTCCAGCTTTATGGTGTCAGCAGACAATGCCCACAGCATTCATCCCAATCAGCCGGACAAGGCGGACCCAACCAACCGGCCCTTTATGAATGAGGGAATTGTGATTAAGTACAGCGCTAACCAGAAATATACCACAGATGCAGTTTCCGGAGCTTTGTTTAAGGCAATCTGTGACAAGGCAGAGGTTCCTTATCAGGTGTTTTTTAACCGCTCAGATATGTTAGGAGGGTCTACCCTGGGGAATATATCCAACTCTCAGGTAGCATTAAATACTGTAGATATTGGTTTGCCTCAGCTTGCCATGCATTCCTGCTATGAGACGGCAGGCAGCAGGGATACAGCATATCTGGTGAGGGCAGCCCAGGTGATGTATTCCTCTTCCGTACAGGGGGCAGGGGACGGGATGTACCGCCTGAACTGGTAAGAAACAAATGAAAAGAATTTTGAACGATTGTGTTAGGGGAAAGGGGTTGATAATTTTTCTGTTAGAAAGTATGATATTCCTTATCCCAGGAACATTCTGGCGGAAATAGCGCAGAGTACATTGAGACGCATGGCACATAATTGTATCAGCTGTTTCTGGACAGTTTCCAAAGACAGGAAGAATGGAAGGAGCAAGTAACAGGCATTATGGAGCACAAGATTGACCGCAATAACTTTATGATGCAGTTGGCGACATTTGTTGTGAACAAGCGAAACGCATTTGTCGTCCTTTTCGTGATTGCATGTATTTATTGTCTGACAACACTGAACCGGGCAAAGGTAAATACAGAGCTGACCGATTACCTGCCGGATTCTACAGAGACACGGCAGGGACTGGATATTATGGACCAGGAATTTATGACCTTTGGCTCTGCAAAGGTTCTGGTGACAAACATTACCTATGAAAAAGCCCTGGAGGAGGCAAAGGCCCTGGAGGAAATCCGCGGGATTTCGTCGGTCAGCTTTTTTGACTGGGATGATGAAAACGGTACTTATGATGAGGAGGAAATTACAGATTATTATAAGGATGCCTGCGCCCTTTTTTCTCTGACCTTTGATGAAGAGGAAGATACAGAACTGTCGCAGAAGGCGATTGCCAATGTGCGGGAACAGCTGAAGGACTACCAGGTGTTTTTTTATACAACGGTTGACAAGGATGACAATGCAGCTCTGAAGGAGGATATGAAGGGAATTTTGGCAGTGGCAGCTGCCATTATTCTGTTGGTTCTTTTGTTTACTTCAGGGACTTACATGGAAATCGTCATTTTTATGATGACATTCATTGTGGCTATTGTGCTTAACACAGGTACAAATTTCTGGTTTGGAGAGATTTCCTTTGTTACAAATGCAGTGGCAGCTGTGCTGCAGCTGGCTCTGTCCATTGACTATGCTATTATCCTGTTTCACCGTTTTATGGAGGAGCATGAGACAAAGGAGACCATTGAGGCAGTGACTGTGGCTTTAAGTAAGGCGATTCCAGAGATTTCCTCCAGCAGCCTTACCACAGTGTCTGGTATGATTGCCCTGATGCTGATGCAATTCGGAATCGGCATGGATTTGGGCCGTGTTCTGACGAAAGCGATTGTTTTCAGCCTGATTACTGTGTTCTTTTTAATGCCTGCCATGATTGTCATGTCTTCCAAATGGATTGAGAAGACAGTACATAAAAGCTTTGTGCCTTCTATCCGGGGATGGGGGAGACTGGTGGTCCGGACCCGGTATCTGGTGCTGCCGATTTTTGTGGTTTTAATGGCAGGGGGGTGTATTTTGTCTTCCCGGTGTGAATATGTATATGACCATGGCTCCATTGAGGCAGATAAAATGAATGAGTATATGACTGCCAAGGTGCGGATTGAGAAGACCTTTGAGGTGACGAATGCCATGGCTGTGGTGGTGCCAAAGGGGGATTATCAGAAAGAGGCAAGAATCATTGAGGGCCTGGAGCAGGTGGACCGGGTGGACACTGTGCTGGGGCTTAGCAATATTGAAGTGGATGATGATGGAAAATATATTTTGGTGAATGAGCTGAATCCACGGGAATTTGCCGAGGTTTCGGATGTGGATTTGGATTTGGTGCGCCTTTTGTACCGGTTTTATGCCATTGACCAGAAGCGGTACGGGGCATTTATGAAGAATCTGGACGAATACCGAATTCCCATCATTGATATGGTGGATTTTATTTATGATCAGAAGGAAAAAGGAGCCATTGATCTGGATGAGGATTTGTCCGAGGATGTGGATGACCTTCATGAAGCCTTAAGCAATGCAAGAAAACAGCTGGAAGGGGAGAATTACTCCAGGATCGTATTTACCATGACCGGTCCTATTGAGGGGGAAGAGACCTTCCAGGTGATTGACCAGATCCGGAATATTGCCAGTGCTTATTATGATGAGGTCTATGTGGTGGGAGATTCGACCAGTGATTATGATTTGAGCAAATCCTTCCGGACTGATAATGTGAAGATCAGTGTGCTGACTGCATTGTTTGTGGGAATTATCCTGCTCTTTACCTTTCAGTCTGCCGGACTTCCTATTATGCTGGTGCTTACCATTCAAAGCAGTATTTGGATTAACTTTTCCATTCCGACCATTAAGGGCGGCACCATGTTTTTC
>CATLIJ010000220.1 GCA_949948825.1 uncultured Clostridiaceae bacterium | reverse complement strand
GTTACATGATGATAATTCTCATGATTATGCTGGATTGGCATGGTGTACGCCGTTGGGGGACATCATGTTGGAATTTTTCCCTTGCCTAAAATCTGGAAAAGTGATAGTTTCTAATGGATGAATACATTTGGAAAAGATGGAGACAGGCGACCACCACAAAAACCCAATGAATACTATTTTTTCAAAAAATATTGCGAAGTGGGGGAAAATGTGCTATATTGTGGGGGAAAAGAAATTCTGATGCATGATCATTGCCCATTTCCCCCGTAAATACAAGAAAAATATAATAAATGGCATAAGCATTCGTAATGCGTAGGTCGCCGGTTCGAATCCGGCCGGGAGCTTTGAGAATAAGGGATTTTAAAGACGAAAAAGTGCGTAACCATCAGGGTTTGCGCACTTTTTGCGTTTTTTCTGCATAAGACTTACATAGCTGTTATTTTAGTAGGAATAGGTAAAAGGAATAGCCATTCCATAAAGAGCTTAAAAGAGAAGCATCCCAGGGAGAAAATTGCGATGCTTCTCTTTTTGTTTGCCAGACAACCTCCTGCCCTATAAGTTCTTTCGGTATTCTGACGGGGACAGGCCGGTCTGCTTTTTAAACAGGCGGCTGAAATACAGAGGGTTATCGTAGCCCACTATGGAGGCGATTTCGGTTACATTGTAGTCTATGGTTCCCAAAAGGCGCTGGGCATTGGCAATGCGGATAGAGATAATATACTGCATGGGACTCATTCCGGTGTACTGTTTGAAGGTCCGGATAAACCATACTGTGCTTCTGTGCATACTGGCGGCATAATCTTCAATCACAATGTCTGTATTGTAGTTTTCGCTGAAATGGCGGATAGCAGCCTCCATTTCATTTTGTACATAGTCAGAAACCTTTCGGCCGCCGCACAGCTGCCGGCTGATGAGAATAAAAAGCTGCCGGAGATGAAGGGACAGCAGTTCTTCATAATGGGGTCTGCATAGCTGCAGCTCCTGGATCATTTCCTGGAACAGCTGCCGGTATTCAGGAAACTTACCAATATAAAATACATGGCCGGTTAAGGGAATGTGATAGCTTTTTAAAATGTTTTTCACATTATTTCCCGTAAAATGGACCCAGAACACCTCGGTCTGGTCAGGGCCATAATAAATGTACCGCTGCATTTCCTTTGGCTGGTACAGAACCATGTGACCGGCAGTGACTGTCACATCCTTTCCGTCCAGAAAAAAATGGGCTTTGCCAGAGGCAATATAAAGAATCTGAAAGTCAATGCGGCCTCTGGGGCGGTAGGTGGGAAGGGTGGGTCTGGTGTAAAGACGGTAGGTCCCGCAGCTTCCCACTACAAGAGGACGGCTTTTATCTTTAAAGTCTACCAGTGAATTGTGCAGATATCCGGAATTAACATACATAAAGGCTCCCCCTTTCAGCAGTTTTCTATAAGTGTATCATTTTGTGCATGGTTTGTCCAATACAGTTTATGGACGGGATGCTCTCAAATCCCTATAATGTGTGTATAACAAATCCAATACTGCCTGCATTTTCCTGTCAGGGGGTATTTGGAATTGTGTTTTGTCTGGCCGGACATTGGTTTCTATTGTAGGGTATGAAAAGAAAGGAAGGTTAGGATGGGAAAAACAAACGAATCAGGAACCAGAGATATGAAAAAAGAGCTGAAGAAATATATGCCCTTTTACCTGTTTTTGCTTCCGTCAATTGCCCTTGTCATTTTGTTCTGCTATATGCCAATGGAAGGCCTGCTGATTGCATTTAAGGATTACAAGATGGCAAGAGGCATTGAAGGAAGTGATTGGGTGGGCCTGCAGCATTTTAAAGATTTGTTTACTGACCCGAATTTTTACCGGGTTTTGGGAAATACATTGAAAATCAGCATTCTCACTCTTTTGACCACATTTCCGGTGACCATTATTTTCACTTTGCTGGTGAATGAGCTTGCCAGTAAAAGATTTAAAGGCGTGGTGCAGACCATTACCTATATGCCTCATTTTCTCTCCTGGGTTGTGGTAGGTACCTTTGTGTATCAGCTTCTGTCCCCCACAGGAGGCGTGGTGAATGCAATTTTGATTCAACTGGGAGTGCTGGATAAGCCTCTTTACTTTATGGCCCAAAAGGATATGTTTGTGCCGATTTATCTGATTTCCAACCTGTGGAAAACCACGGGATACAGTATTGTGATCTATCTGGCCACCATTTCCAGCATTGATACCAGCATGTACGATGCAGCTTCCATTGACGGGGCAAACCGGTTTCACCGGATTTTATATATTACCCTGCCAGCCATGTTCCCAACCATGTGTACCATGCTGATTTTAAATATCGGAAGTCTGGTGAGTGTTGGGTTTGATCCGGTATTCAACCTGTACAATGATGCTACCTATCAGACCGCTGACGTAATCTCTACCTATGTATACCGGAAAGGTATGGTGGAGAGCCGGTATGATTTTTCCACTGCCATTGGATTGTTCCAAAACGTGGTGAGTCTGGCTTTGGTGATGATTGCAAACTGGTTTGCAAGAAAAGCCAATCCGGAATATAAGGTAATCTGATGAAAGGGCAGATTTTAAGGAAAAGCTTAAAGTCTCTGTCCGGCAGAGCGTCAAACGTATCAAGAAAGGGGAAAATATGAAAAAATCCATAGGGAGCCGTATTTTTGATTATTGCAATATTCTGTTTATGATTTTGTTCTGTATTACGGTATTTATTCCTTTTTGGGATGTGGTGGTCCGTTCCTTTTCCAGGGCTTCTGACATTTCCTATATGCACATTAACCTGCTGCCAAAGGTGTGGACTCTGGATGCCTATAAATATTGTTTCCAGGACAATGAGATTCTGATGGCTTTTGTTGTATCTGTATTGAGAACTGTGGTGGGAACCGGGGTACATATCATTGTATGCTGTATGGCAGCCTATTCCCTGACCAGGACAGACATGCCGTTTCGGAAGACCATCACAGCAATCCTTTTGATTCCCATGTTCTTTTCCGCAGGAATGATTCCTGCTTACTTAAATATGAAAAGGCTGGGGCTTTTAAACAATTTCCTGGTGTATGTGCTGCCGTCCGGATTTTCCATTTACAATACAATTATTATCCGGAACTATTTCTTTTCCATTGACAAGGGAATGGAGGAGGCAGCTTCCATTGACGGAGCTTCTCAGACGAAAATTTTCACCTCCATTATTATGCCCTTGTCCAAACCAGTGATTGCCACAGTTGCCCTGTGGCAGATGGTGGGTCAGTGGAATGCCTGGTTTGACAATATGATGTACTGTCGGCGCACCGCCAGCCTGACCACGCTGCAATATCTGCTTCGGAGAATGCTGGACAGCCTGACAGCCTCCACCACCACTGCAGCTTCCGGAGTGGAGGCTATCGGAGCTTTGGTGGATACCAATCCGGATACCATCAAGGCTGCAACCACAATTCTGGTAGTTCTGCCTATAGTGCTGATCTATCCATTTTTACAAAAGTATTTTGTGAAAGGAATCATGGTTGGGGCTGTGAAAGGATAACAGAAATGAAGAAAATCGAATTGGGAATGGTTTCAGCAGAATTTCCGCCGGATGAGCACGGGAAAAACTGCCGGAACAGTGAAGGAGCATTTTTACCTTTGTCAGATGGAAGGATTCTGTTTGTATACAGCCGGTTCCGGGGCCAGGGATGGGAGGACTGGGCTCCCTCGGACCTTGGACTTGCAGTATCAGAGGATCAGGGAAGGACTTTTGAGAAAAAGGGGATTCTTCTGACCTGTGAGGAGGAAAAGGCAAAAAATATCATGTCGCCCTCCTTGCTCTGCATGGAAAACGGGGATGTGGGCCTGTTTTATCTGGTAAGAACCACCTATACTTTAATGCAGATGTACCTTCGGCGGTCTGGAGATGGAGGAAAGACCTGGAGTGAGAGGGTTTTATGTACGCCAGAGGAAGGATTTTTTGTGGTGAATAATGACCGGGTGATTCGGCTGGCAAGCAGCCGAATCCTCATACCAGCAGCAGTTCACAGAACCGGGAGAACAGGGGAGGGAGCGGGAGAAGCTGGCGGAAGGGCAGAGGAAAGAGAGAAGCTTTATCTGGACAGCCGTTCCGAGGCAATGTTTTTCTACTCAGATGATGACGGAAAAAGCTGGAGGGCCTCTGAGGGCAAATGCAGTATGCCTTATCTGGCTCACTGCCAGTCCGGACTTCAGGAGCCTGGGGTGCTGGAGGTCAGTCCCGGGGTTTTATGGGCATATGCCAGAACGGATTTGGGCAGGCAGTATGAAATGTTTTCCGTGGATAACGGAAATAACTGGACAAGCCCCCAGCCTTCCCGTTTTACCAGCCCCAACAGTCCCTTAAGCATGAAGCGTGACAAAAAAGGGAGAATCCTGGCTGTATGGAATCCGGTTCCGGAATACAACGGAAGAGAAAAAAAGACGGAGATTTTCACTGGCGGACGAACTCCTTATGTGATTGCTGTCAGCACAGACAATGGAAGAAGCTTTTCCAGGGAAGCGGCATTTGAGACAGAAGAAGACCGCGGGTATTGTTACTGTGCCATCTGTTTTCTGGAGGACAGCATTCTTTTGGGATACAATGCAGGCGGGCCGGAGGATAAAAGCTGCCTGACAAAAATCAGAATCCGCAGGATTTCTTATCAGCAGTTGGAAGAGGCTGTGATTCAAAAGCAGTCTATGAAACAGAGTGTTAAAATGGATTGATATGACGCAGCAGATGCGTCAGGAAAGAGGAAAATATGAGAAAAAGAAGAAAGCAGTTATGGAGCCTGTGTATCCTTTTAGCCTTCACAACAGCAGCGATATCCGGGTGTTCCGGCTCCGCGAAGAATACTTCCTCCGGTGTGGGAGGCGGAGGGGAGCCAGATCCGGACAAAACCTATGATATTACTTACACTGGATATTGGTGC